>NZ_JAVJZI010000048.1:0-82288 GCF_040223135.1 Coleofasciculus sp. G3-WIS-01 | reverse complement strand
ATTATCCATTGATAATCCCACGCTGAAAGCGCGAGTGATTGCTGCTCTCAAATCAGGAGGTACTGAAGCATTTAAAGAGGCGGTCGATAACCCGGTGGTTAACGTTTTGGTAGGAATTATTGAGGGATGGATGCAAGCAGAGTAGAAGCTTGTCCCATACCATCATAGTTCCATTTGTCCGCCATTTGTTCGAGGGCTACAGCTTACCGAAGCTGTAGCGCAGCTTCAGCAGAGCATTGCGGAACTTGATTTCAGATGCCCTTGGCACGACCAAAGAGCGATCGCACCCATATCTAAAGGACATTTGCGTAAACACAGGTATAGACTATAGGGGTAAAAGTTTGATGTAGTCTTGTTAGCGTAGGTACAAGTGTCCAGTTTGCTTGACAGAATTACAGTCAATCCCAAGCAGTGTGGTGGTCGTCCTTGCATCCGTGGGATGAGAATCAGGGTGTCGGATGTATTAGATTTACTCGCTGCTCGTTTAAGCTTTGAGCAAATCTTAGAAGAAATGCCAGACCTTGAGATGGACGATCTCAAGGCAGCTTTACTCTATGCAGCACGTAAAGTCGATCATCCAGTGCTTGCGGCATGATTATCTGGCTCAATGCCCAACTGCCGCCTGCTATTGCTGCTTGGATTACTGCTACCTTCGGTATAACAACTATAGGTGTGCGCGATCTTGGGTTGAGAGACGCAGAGGATCGTGAAATTTTTGAGGCGGCGAAGGCTCAGGGGGTAGTTGTGATGACCAAAGATAGAGATTTTGTCGAATTAGTTGAACGATATGGTTCACCTCCACAGGTGATTTGGCTGACTTGTGGCAATACGTCTAATGCACGGCTTAAAGAAATCCTCACTGCCACTTTGCCAGATGCTCTCGAACTGTTGCGATCGGGCGAAAGGCTTGTAGAAATCACTGGCAATTAGATATATCGCCTTTCACTAATTTTCTTCAGCGCTAGGAATCACTCCAGCCCAAATAATCTGCTCGACTGTCAGAGTCAACTCTGGGAAAGTGCCTGAAACAATCTGCTCAGCACCAGCGAACTCCACCCCCTCATACAGTTCCTCAACCAGGGTAAATATCGTCACCTTTGATGTCAGTGGGTCAACGACCCAGTATTCTGGAATGTTTAAAACGTTGTACTCAACCCGCTTAGCCCGATAATCGGCGGTCTTTGTCGATTCGCTAACGACTTCTATCACTAAAATCGGAGGAGGTTCGTTGAGTTCAATAACAGCCTCGCGGGTTCTTAATTCGCGCCACTGCAGGCTAGGAATAATAGTCAAATCGGGAATGCGAGAGGTATCCCACTTGCCAGCACGAGGCGATCGCACACCAATCGCCACGGGTCTAACAATCCAGTCGCGTCCGCTACGCCCGATCTCAGCATCGATTTGCCGATAGAGAAAGTCAATGATTTCTCCATGTTGCCCGGTGCCAATACTCATTGCTACTAATTCCCCGTTCACCAACTCATGGCGGGTATCAGTCCCGTCTGAGTAGGTCAGATACTCTTCAAAGGTTAGCTTCTTAGTCGTTACAGTCATGATCGCCCCCTTCGGAGCATCTAGTTCGGTAGGCTTTTCCCCAACTTTAGCAGAGCATTGCGGCACTGGGTTTCAGATACCGTTGGCACAACCAAACAGCGATCGCATCCCTTAAGCATCCATCTGATTCGATTCTGGTAGGAATTTCGGATTCATAACTTGCTCTGGAGTGTAGGGACATTCCTCTGGAAAAACCTGTTCGCCCAACTGAGTCTCTCGAATCGCCAAAGCTAAGCCGAGTTCGTAAGCAGCGAGGAAAACCTCATCGAGATAAGACTTTAAACTAGGACTATCCTGCAAAAGTAACCTAATCTGAACCCGTTGTTCTCGAATAGTGCTCAACCAACTATTGCTGCGTTTGTCAGGTTGAAATTGCCATTTCAGTAGATGTCCTAACAACAGTCCTAATCTATTCCTCAGCTCTTGTCGCTCTTTTCTACCCAACGATTCAATTTCCTCAATCAGGTTAACCGTGTCTAATTGCTCCCATTGCTGAGCTTTGAGCAGCGCCGCCTGCTCTTGAGTCCAGCCATAAAAATCTGTTTCATAGAGGTGAGATGTGTGCATTCTGATCAATAGTTGTAGATTGCTATCAGACTTACAAATTTTTTGACGCTGCGCCTTTAGTGCCATTGCACTCACCAATGAGCAGTCAAATAGTAAAGAGTTAAAGTTTACCGCTCAACTCGGCTCACTTCCCAGTCAGACCAACTAACATGAGTGCTAGCATCGGGGAAGTTTGGATCAACCGACTCTTCAAATCGAGCAAACTCACGCGGACGATCGCCTGGTTCTGGCAACGCTTTATCAGAGCAATCCAAATACTCAGCCAGCATCCGGGTTAAGTGTCCCGCAGGTTGCAACTTGCGCTCCTTCCACCCCTTGGATGAAGCTGATTCAGTTTTGAAGACAATCCATCTCTTCATAAGTTATTCCACCGGACATGATATCACTCAGGGTGCAGGAGAACCATCGCGGCTGCTACTCTTAAGCAACGGAAACGCAATCACATCTCGAATACTTGCCGAATCCGTTAATAGCATCACCAAGCGATCAATGCCAATTCCTAACCCCCCTGTCGGTGGCATTCCGTACTCTAAAGCGGCGAGAAAGTCTTCATCAACCCCTTGCGCTTCCAAGTCTCCAGCGGCTTTTCGTGCGGCTTGTGCTTCTAAGCGTTCCCGTTGATCAATCGGATCAGTTAATTCAGAAAAGCTATTAGCCGTTTCTCGCCCAGCAATAAATAACTCAAAGCGTTCCACTAATCCCGGCTTAGAACGGTGAGGTTTAGCTAGGGGAGAAATTTCTATAGGAAAGTCAAGGATAAATGTGGGCTGAATCAGAGTTTCTTCACATTTTTGCTCGAAGCATTCGTTGAGGAGTTTCCCCAGTGATGGACAGTCTTCTACTCCTTCAATTCCCACCTTTTGAGCCGCAACTTTTGCCTCATCTAATGTCTGAAATTGATTAAAATCTAAACCCGTCACCTCTTGCACCAACTCATGCATCGTGACTCGACGCCAAGGCGGTGTAAAGTCAATCTTCTCACCTTGATAAGTAATTTCCAGAGTTGTCAAACTATCTTGAGTGACGGTGGTAATTAAATTTTCCGTCAACGTCATCATATCGTTGTAGTCGGCGTAAGCCTGGTACACCTCAATTGAGGTAAATTCCGGATTGTGGCGCGTGGAAATTCCCTCGTTCCGGAAAATTCGCCCCAACTCAAATACCTTTTCAAATCCGCCGACAATTAACCGCTTTAGGTGGAGTTCTGTGGCAATTCGCAGGTACAACTCCATCTCTAGGGTATTGTGATAGGTGATAAAAGGACGGGCTTCTGCACCACCGGCTTCTGTACTAAAGACAGGGGTTTCAATTTCGATAAAGCCGCGATCCTCTAAATAGCGACGAATGGCAGCAGTAATTTTGGCACGGCGGCGGAAGGTTTCCCGAACAGTGGGATTCACCATCAAGTCAACATAACGCTGGCGATAGCGCTTTTCTGTATCGGTGAGACCATGCCACTTATCGGGTAAGGGTAATAGAGATTTGGTCAGGATAGCATATTCATTGACATAGACGGAGAGTTCACCTTTATCTGTGCGCTTGATTGTCCCCTTTACGCCTAAAATGTCCCCAATGTCTGTGAATTGCTTGAGATTGTTGAAGGGATTTGGCAGATCAGTCATTGTTGCCGTAATCCGCTTTTTGTCTAGATAAAGTTGAATCGTTCCAGTTTCGTCTTGGAGATTGAAGAATGCCAACTTGCCAAAGACACGACGCGCTAGAATACGACCTGCGATCGCGACTTCAAAATCAACCTCTTCACCATTCCCTAGATCCGCGAATTTCTCTTGCAATTCAGCCGCATGATGGGTAGGCTCCCAGCGATAAGCATAGGGATCGATTCCCAACGCTTTAAGCTGTTGGACTTTTTCCAAACGGGTAGCACGAATTTCTTCCAGAGTGTTTTGGCGTTCGGGTTGGGACTGCTCAGGGGACATAGTAGGGAACTGCTCGATGCTAATCTTGTATGATCTCGGAAATCTATCTTAACATTGGACACAACAGATGACCGGAGCCTCACGCGATCGCAGCGAACAACCTGATTCTCGCCATGCGGTAACCAAACGCGGCAAATGTTACAAGATGGAAAAGAAATACGGCTGGACGTTGCTGCGAATCGAACGGACTGGAGATAATACACTCAAATATGATTGTGTGTTTGAGCGCAAAACGGAATTTCCTAATTACCTGGAGGATTAACCATGGGCAGAAAATACATCATCTTTCGTGCTGACTGGAGTGAGGAAGAAGGCGCTGAAAACCGTATACTTGCCCATACGGGAGCTATCACAGATATCCTAGCCGAACACTTTGACTCTTCGAGTAAACCGATTCCTGAACCAGGTTATCGCTTGAGGGAATACCACCGGATTGACAAGTTCGCCCAAAAACAATTCCCAGATGCTAGCACCCACAGCCGCATCGGAGATTGGGAAGTAACCAGGGTTGAAGAGTACAAGACACAATCCCCCAACAGTGATTTTGATGCAATTGTCGTCTGTTATTGCCAATACTCTCCCATCAGTACGGCGTTAGAACCATTGCCAAATATTCAAGGTTTCCAGAAATTGCAGGAAGTTTAGTAAGGGTGATTCTATCGCCAAACCAACCATAACTTGTTGAAGTTACTGTTTTTACTCCGTTTTTTATAGTTATGGTATATGTGTACTAATTCCAGTTGGTTTAACAAAACTTATTCAGTTGACAGTATAAATTTGATCACAATTGAGTTTATTTTCAGCCGTAAGCGGATAAAATAAAGGGATTCTGAAGCAGAATCATCGCCATCATTGAGGCAGTCGGCAATGTCTTCTCACGAACACCTCTGGAAAAAAGGCTTTATTAAGCCCAATTCGACACCTGTGCCGAATCCCTTCAAGATACAGAGGCGTCGTGTTAAAGCATTACCACCACCTTTATCGCAAAAGGAAAAACTACAGCTCAAACAACAAGCTGATCAAATCTCCCAGTTAGGTTACAAATCTCACAACATTCCGATTAAAGCTCCAAACCCCACAACTGTTGCCAATCCGAGTCCGTCAAAATCCAGTGATGTTGCGAATCAGCCGACAACGCCAGCCTATGGAGCAGGCGTTCGGGGCGGATTTTAGTCAAGTTCAGGTTCACACCGATAGTAAGTCGAATAAACTGAATGAGTCAATCCAAGCCAAGGCATTTACCACAGGTACAGATATCTTCTTTAAACAGGGAGAATATCAACCCGATAATCAGCCAGGACAGGAATTATTGGCACATGAATTAACTCATGTTGTTCAGCAAAATGGCAGTCAAGTTCAGGCGAAAACTGATAGCCAAGTCGGGACAAAGGGAAATAAGCTACAGGCAAAAGAACGCCTGATATCCGGTTTTCCAGCACAACTGAAAATCCAACGCCGAGAAAATCCTCAAGAACAAACAGAAAAAGAGAATAAACCCCAGCCAGCACCACCCACTCCCGCACCAGCGTCAGCCGCGCCAGAATCAGGTGGTGACATGGCTCCAGCTACTCCCCAAGTAGCTAATGAAGGTGGGGGTGCAGCAGCACCAGCCATTCCAGAAGAGGCAGATAAAGCCCCTGCAACACAAGGCGGAAACCAACAAGCGGCTGGAGCAGGTGGGGCATCAGCTACCCCAGGCGGCGGGGGAGCAACATCCCCACGTTCCCCAGAAGAAGACCCCGCATTTAAGGGAGTGGTAAATAAGGCAAAGGGAGTCGCCGACAAAGAAAAACAACATGACCCCGCCGAGGCTGAATCCAAAGAAGCCCAAGACTCAGCTGAACCTCCGGGTAACGAAGTAGAGAGTAAGGCGCAAGACAAACAAGTTGGGGAAATGAATCAGCAGCAGCCGGGAGCATTTAATGCCCAAGCTTTCAAGGCAAAGCTGATGGAAAAAATTGGCGCAATTATTCCTGATAACGAAGAAGACGCCAAAAAATTCAAGGAGAGTAATCAGCTTGATTCTGTGAAGCAGGATGTCTCCTCACAGGTAACTGACGAGGAAAAAAAAGCAGCAGGTCCCATTGAGGAGAAAACCAAAGCCGCCCCTGACACCAGTGGTGTTGAACCGAAACCTGTCACGCCAATGCAGCCGCCAGAAGCGGGAGCTGCGCCAACTGATATTAATGGGGAGAAAGCCGCACCTAAACCGAAACCTGATGCTGAAGTATCCGCATCGTTTGAGGCAAATAGTCAAGAACTAGATGACGAGTTAGGTAAGGCGAAAGTCCCGGAAGAGACACTGGAAAAATCAAATGAACCACAGTTTGTGGAAGCGCTAAGTGCGAAGACAGAAGCACAAACCCACGCTAAAGAAGCCCCACAAACCTATAGTCGGGATGAAAAAGCCACTATCAATAAAGCTGGAGCGGAAGCACAAACGACTAGCCAAACCCAGCTCCAGGGAATGCATGGTGAGCGTTCACAACTGTTGAATCAGGTGATAGGTCTTCAAGATGAAACTCAGGGCAAGGATACCCAGGAACGGACTAAAATTGCTAACCATATTAATGGTATCTACCAAGATACGAAGAAAAAGGTTGAAGACGTTCTTAGTAACATAGATACAGAGGTTACCAAGAAGTTTGATGCAGGAGCTGCAACTGCCAAGCAGATATTTGAGAATTACGTTGACCAGAAAATGGAGGCGTGGGAGGATGAGCGCTATGGTGAATGGTATGACGTAACTGGATGGGATGAGAGAGTTAGTGATAGTTGGCATGGGTTGCCACCAGAGGTCAATCAATTCTTTGTCGATGGGCGAGAACGGTATCTCAAGTCAATGGATGGCACACTGACTGACATTGCTAATTTTGTTGCCCAAAAACTGAATGAGGCAAAACAAAAAATTGCTGAAGGCAAGCAGAAAATCCAGGAATTTGTTGCCGATTTGCCGGATAATATCCGGAAAGTAGGACAGGAAGCCGCACAGAATATTCAAGGTAAGTTTGATCAGTTAGAAGAAAGTGTTAATAGTAAGCAAGATGAGTTAATTGACTCGCTGGCACAGAAATATCGTGATAACCTGCAAGAGCTTGATGCCGACATTGAGAAACGGAAAGAAGAAAATAAAGGTTTAAAAGATAAGGCAAAAGATGCCATCGTGGGAACCGTTCAGACCATCATGCAACTGAAAGATATGTTGATGGGTGTCTTGGCAAAAGCGGCTGGTGCAATTGACAAGATTATTTTAGACCCGATTGAGTTTTTGGGGAATTTGGTTTCTGGGATTAAGCAAGGGTTTGAAAGCTTTGTCGGCAATATTTGGGAACATCTCCAGAAAGGGCTACTGGGTTGGCTGACGGGTACGATGGCAAAAGCTGGTATTCAAATGCCAGAAACCTTTGACCTCAAAGGCATCTTTACCTTAGTGATGCAGGTGCTAGGGTTAGCCTATGACTCAATTAAGTCACGGACAATAAAGGCTCTGGGTAAGAACGGAGAGAAGATGTTCAATGGGTTGGAAAAGACCTTTGAAGTCTTCGTTATCTTGAAGAATGAAGGATTAGCGGGTCTGTGGCAGTTCATTCAGGATAAGATTGGTGACCTGAAAGTGATGGTAATTGATACCATCCAGAATTTTGTGATTGAGAGTGTGATTAAACAGGGTGTGGTGTGGGTGATTAGCTTGTTGAACCCAGCTTCAGCGTTTGTCAAAGCCTGCAAGATGATTTACGACATCATCATGTTCTTCATTGAGCGCGGTAGCCAGATTGTCGAGTTGGTGAACGCGGTAATGGAGTCGGTGACAGCAATTGCAAATGGGGCGCTGGGTGGAGCCGCGAAGTTGATTGAGAATGCTTTGTCTAAGGCGCTACCTGTGGTGATTAGCTTCATGGCGAGTCTGTTGGGCTTAGGTGGTATTAGTAAGAAGATTCAGGAAATTATTCAGAAGGTGAAAGAGCCGATTGATAAGGCAATTGATTGGCTGATTTCTCAAGCGGTGAAGTTTGCCAAGAAGATTGGTAAGAAACTTGGGTTTGGCAAGGATAAGAAGGGTAAAGCCGAGGATGGAACAGATCCGGAAAAGAAGGCAAGATTAGATGCAGCTGTCAATGAGGTGCAGCAACTGATGGTTGCTCCGGGAGCATCGGTTCAATCAGTCGAAAAGAAACTGACCGGAATCCAGAGCAAGTACGAACTGAAATCTCTCAATCTTGTTAAGGAAAAGAAAGGAGTTTACCATGTTCATGCGACAATTAACCCTACACTAGATGGTCCTCCCGGAGTACTATTTACTTTGAAAGAACTTCAGGAGTTGGACGCAGTAGCTAAAGATTTCAGTGGGCAAATCAATCAAAAGGACAAAGAAAAGCCGGGTACTAAAGCAAAGTTTTTGGCTGACCCTGAGGGCTTTATTAGAGCCGGAAAAGTAAATAAAAGCGGTGATGTCGTAGAGGCGGCTGGAGCGCCTGGAATCGAGCAACTAGCCGCAGAAGGTGGTTTGACTGTAGTGAAAAACGCTTATATACAATTCGTAGATGCTTCTGGAAATACTATTGGAGGAAGAGGACCGGAACTAGACTTTTTAATACTAGGTTCATCTGGTGTGCAAGAGATAGTAAGCGCCAAGTTAAAACCTAAACAGTATAAACCCAAACAAGATAGAAAGCTTCTCGATCACTTTGTAAATATGCCTTTAACCCCACCTGATATCGTTAGTTACGCACAGAATAACTTTGGTAAAAATAGTGCCTACGTGAATATTGCAGGCGCAAAAGTTATATCAAATCTAGGTGAAGAATCCCTCGGCAGTTTTCGAGCTAAATATTTGAGTAAAGTAATGGTGGATACAATCACGGTAACGTCACTTACTCCAGGACCAGAGGCAAGTCAGGGACTTCAACTTCGTGTTACAGAGCCGCAGTTGCTCGCCAAAGTTGTTCAACTTATGCAAAAATATCTCTGAACTTAGGCTCTGATTCTAGAATAAAACTTAACGAGATTACTGAGACAAAGCAATGGATAGAAGTAGACAATGGCAAGTATTCGTTGCACCTGGCGAGGATACTGATCCGCTGCCAATTGACAATTCTCCATGGCATGACGAGCGTTGGGTTCGCATACCGAAAGAACACTGGAACCTAATCTTGAATTTTGCTGAACGCCTAGATCTAGACAAGGCGGAGAAACTGGATGGGTATTCGTGGGCAGCAGACAACAATGAGTATGACTATATCTATGCCTCAGCCGAAGATCTTGAATCTTTGCTCGTATTCATGGAGGAATTAGGGCGCAAGCTCGAACTAGCAGATCCCTTGGTTCCAAAAGCCACAGAAGAAGTTCCAGACGAATATGTTAATGAAGAACATCTGCGTATGTTGAATGCTGTAGCAGTTATCTTCCGAGAATCAATACGGCTGCGGCAACCGTTCCGAGCGTGGGTTGAGTGACATCTGTATATGGGTCATTTGCTGCTAGCCATAAAGACTAACATCTAATACAACCAATCTCCCTCAACATATCTAAATGCTTCTGTACAGGTGCAAGGGTATTCGCCGCAATCATCCCACTCGCCGCCACTGCGGGTAAACCAATTCCAGGAAACGTGGAATCGCCACAGCAGTATAATCCCGGTAGAGGTGTACCCACTCCCGGAAAGAAACCCACCCCTGCCTGAATCGCCGGTCCATAAGAACCCCGATACCGTCGCAAAAAACGTTCATGGGTTAACGGTGTACCCACTAGCGTCAGATCACACCGCGATCGCACATCGGGTATAATTCGCTCTAAGGCTTGCCACATCACTTGCGATCGCACCTGCTTTTGCTGTAAATAAGTATCACTACGGCGATCAAGTCCCTGCCAAAGTCTGTATGGTTCATTCCCCGGTGTATACAGATGAATCAGATGCTTTCCGGGTGGCGCCAGGGAGGGGTCAAGAATCGAAGGAATTGAGATCAACACCACATTTTGCGACGCCGTCACCCCTTTATCCCAATCGTTGACCACAATATGGTGACAGGCTAAATCTGAACGTAATCCCTGGGCGTCAATCCCCAGATGCAGATGCATGAAACTCTCACAAGTGGGTGTAGCTTGTCGAGATTGGCGAAATGATTTGGGAACCGCATCGTCGGGTATCAGTTTCAGCGTATCCCAAACCGAGGCATTGGATACAACCCCCTGACGCGCCCGGATTTCCTCACCCCCGCGCAATCGCACACCAACCGCCCGATTATTCTCTACCAAAACTTGCTCGATATGAGCATTTAGCCTCAGTTGACCCCCGTGTTTTTTCAGCCCCCCTATTAAGGCTTCCACGAGTGCGCCACTTCCCCCCACGGGATAATCTAAGACAACACCTGGTTGATACCAGTCAGCAAACATAAACGCCATCTCGGCTGCACTTGTTCCATTCGCCGGAAGTCCAGATAGCAGGAAACAGAGTAGATTTAACCAGTTGCGTAAGAAGGGGTCAAACACCACATCATCCATAATCTGGCTAAAGGGTCCCGTCAGCTTCATGACCGCAAGCCCATGTTGCAACATCGACGGCGCAAATCGCCCCACCGTCAACGCTACCCCCAAATCCCAGCGTACCGCCGCTGGGGGAATTGCGATCGCAGCTTGTCCCAACGGTGTCATTACCTGTTGTAATGAACGCCATTCAGCCACCGCCTGATTCCCGCGCAGCTTGGCGAGTACGTCACTAAATTGCGACGCCCCCACCGAGGTGTCAAAATCCCCCTCTGGTAAACAGCATCCCCAGGTATCATAAGTCAGACAGGGGAGTTCCTCACCAATCGCATCCAGAACTTGACGCAGGGGGTTCGGGGAAGGACTGTAGGATAAGCCAGAGTATAGCGAAGGACCCGAATCAAAGGTATAACCATTGCGGATAAAACTGTGTGCAGCCCCACCCGGAATCGAGTGGCTTTCACAGACTGTTACATCAAAGCCATAGCGAGAAAGCATTGCGGCGCAACTTAGACCGCCGATACCACTACCAATAACAATAATATCTGGAAAACTCATTGTATATTGCGCTCACAAAGTAATTGAGGGACTGGATAAATAGGAGCAAAAGGTGCGTTTGTAAATATAATTAGGTATCTACGTGCTGACAATCCCGATTTACCTAATCCTTAAGTGATTATACCCAAGTCCGATGTTTATATTTAAATTAAACTAGATTTTCAGGATATATATACTTAAGATTTGCTATATTTTTATCCCGTTTAATTTTCGGTGTTATTATGCTACACAAAATTAATTTTATTCGATTAAACTTATTGAATTTTATATCGTTCTCTCTGATTAGCTCAGTAAGTTTTTGGCAAGCTTCAGTTTTAGCATTTCCACTTGAGGAAATCGACAATATTCTAGAGTCTAGCAATCCAACTAAAGGCTTCAGTTGTTTTGCAGCACGTCTGCGATATTCTGCTTCTTTATCATTCCCTAACTGTTCTCCTGCTTCTAAAGACAGATGGGGTAATAAATCCTTGACAATCGCAGAATTAAGGCGACCGCTAAAATGGGTTTGGTAGAAGGCGTGATCAAACTCTAAGCCATACTCGCGCAAGACATCTTTCCACGTCTGAAAATGGATAGGGTCAGTATCCGCTAAGGTGCCGTCTAAATCAAATAATAATGCCTGAAGCATAATCGGTGGAATTGTAACTGTTGAACTCCAGTCTACCGCTTTGTAACGAAATATGACAAGAACGATTAGTGATATGATTCAATGGCTTGTTTATGAAGTAAGTGAGGCTTGATTGGATTTTGCCGATATGAGAGATTCAGTAAATTGGATTGAGCAGTATTGAGGTTAAAATTATATAAACCAGAAAAAATAACCTGACAAATTTTGTGTAGAGACGTAGCAGGCTAGGTCTCTACAGGTTTATGAGGTGTAGCAAATCTTGTTGATACGATGTCAGATTGTATTTGTCGATAATTCAGTCCAATTAAGTTTTGAAAATAAATAGATGTTGGTTCTTTGAAGACAGACCTATAGTCTTTATGGATTTGAGGAATAACAGAGGTACTATCGCTGAAAAACAGAGGATTTCCGAGTACGAATATAGACTTTTCATTAAGAGACTTAATTGAAGCCTGTAATGTTATCTTTTTGTGCTGATAAAGTTGATTCAAAGCTGCTTTATCTTCCGCCAAAATTGCTTTAAATGCCATTAGATCATTTTCGTTAAGCTGTTGAACGAATGCCAGTAAATTTAACCATTTTTGAGGTAAGATTAGGGATAAATTACGTTCAACTATGGGCAAAGCCGT
The DNA here is from genome assembly GCF_040223135.1 of Coleofasciculus sp. G3-WIS-01. Taxonomy (NCBI): domain Bacteria; kingdom Bacillati; phylum Cyanobacteriota; class Cyanophyceae; order Coleofasciculales; family Coleofasciculaceae; genus Coleofasciculus; species Coleofasciculus sp. G3-WIS-01. The sequence continues at coordinate 69,935 of NZ_JAVJZI010000048.1, read as the reverse complement.
TTCAGTTGATGTTAAATTCTGCACTCGTAGGGTTTGCATTTGCTGTTGCAGAGCGGCAGAATCGAATTCTAACTGCTGTTTAAGCTGTTCTAATCGTGCCAAGTCTTGATTCAGTTGCTTTTGTTGCTGATGCTTTTCTGTAAGTTGCTGCTGCATTTGATCCAGTTCCGATTTTAGCGGAGTTAGATTTTCCTGAACCCGCTGTTGCTGTATGCGTAAGGACAAGAATGCTTGATTCAGTTGCTCTAAACGCTGCTTTAATGCCTGAATTTGGGTATGTAAGTCGTAAGCTTCTCCACCTAAGTATTGCTTACGGCGTTCGAGTTCAGCTAAGTCTTGATGAAGATGTTCGTGTTGATGGAGTTTATCAGCAATTTCGGTTTGAAGCTGTTCTAGTTCAGAATGTAAGTGATTTAAGCGAGTTTCCGCTGGCTGAATTTGGGCAGTTTTTGCCCAGAGGGATTGATTGAGTTCACTTTGGTGTTTCTCTAGCTGCTGAATTTGCGATCGCAGGGTATCTATCTCCTCTAGGTGCTGCTGTTTGTGCTGTTGAACTTCACTGATTTCCTGATACAGGGTATTTCGTTGATTATGCAATTCAGACACGCGACTCAGAAGCTGACTCCGTTCAGTTTGTAAAGCATTAATGCTGGCTTCGAGTTGGTGTTGCGTTTCCCTTCCCTGCATCAGTGATTCATACAGTAGGCTTTCTTCTTCCTCAAATTCTTGGATTTGATTGAGTAAAGCGTTTTTGCGCTGTTTTTCTCCTTGGAGGCGTCGCCGATCCGCTACAATAACGCCAGTATAACTTGCCACAACGGTAACGACTCCATTAACCAAGGCTTTGTTGGGGTTAATGAATAATCCCACACCCACGCTGACGGTAAAAGCAACTGTACCAAGAAGCATTTGATTAACAAGTTGGTTCATGGGTCATTTGTCATTCGTCATTCGTTATTTGTCATACTGGCGCAGCGATAAGTAAGCTACATCCTTGGTCAGAAATTAGTGAACTCATAATTTATCATTCACAGGATGAATCCCTAAATCAGCGCTGAGAAAATCAACAAACTGGCGGGCGCTGCGCCCAGAAGGTCCATTGTGGCGGGTTGCCCACTGAATTGCACGGGATTTTAAGTCATTTTGTGGTAATTGTATGTCTGCTTGCTGGGCTAAATGATAGACGATGTTGAGATAAGTGTCTTGGTTTGCTGGTTCAAAGGTTAAGGTTAAGCCGAAGCGATCGCTAAAGGATAATTTTTCCTGTAAGGTATCCCAGGCATGGATTTCATCATTATCGCTGGGACGAGGGCGATCGGCAAAAAATTCCCGTACCAAGTGGCGTCGATTGGAGGTTGCATAAACGACTACATTTGGGGGACGGGCGGTGACACTTCCTTCTAAGACGACTTTTAATGCCTTAAACGCATCATCATCTTCTTCAAAGGAGAGGTCATCCACAAAGATGATAAACCTCTGTGGTACGTCTCGCAATTGCTCCACAATCATAGCTAGTTCTTTTAAGTCAGATTTAGCCACTTCAATCAACCGCAGTCCCTGATGCTTATACTTTTGTAATAAACCCTTGACTAATGACGACTTACCTGAACCACGACTGCCATAAAGTAAGACATGTAAAGCCGGATAACCCGCGAGTAAAAATTCTGTATTTTTAACTAATGCAGCTTGTTGAGACTCATATCCCACCAATTGAGTTAACTCAATCGGATCAGGGCGGGCGATACCAACTAATTGACCCGACTGCCAACACAGGGCATGATATTTGGCAAATAACCCGGTACCATGTTGCCGATAGTGGGTGGCTAATTCTTCTAGAGATTCTGTCCAATCACTATGTTGGTGTAGAAATGTGGGCTTTACTGTTTCCAGATTCCACGAAACAGGCTGTAATTCTAACTGAGAGGCTTTTTGCACCCACCGACTTAGCTGTTCGGCGCTGCATTGATACAGATGGTACAAGGCGCGTAAATCCTGTTTTGCCGCTATGACTAGGGCTTCTGGTAAATCTTGCAGGGCTACCCGTTGCACTTGCACAGAAAAGGGATTATCATCCTGGAGAATCTGCCGAATCAGATAATCTTGCCAGCTTTCTCCGTGGGCGGCTAAAATTTTGAACCAGCTACCATAAGCCACCAAGCAAGCCGTTTGCTCGGCTTCACCCTTGCTTAAGGTTTGCAACGTATGGATAAAAGCTTGTCCCACGTCGTTATGGAGAACGGATTGATACAGCAGCAGCGACGCGGCTTGGCGTTTGAGAAATTGGCTGGAGGCGTTGGCAGTTGTCTTTGATGATGGCATGACGCTTATTGTAGCGGATTACAGGATTTTGTAGAGACGTAGCATGCTACGTCTCTACAGTTAAATAAACTGCCCAAATTGCCATTGCCCGCAGATAATGACCTGCCCGAAATGTGCCAACGCTCGTAATCGCTTCCGGGGTGCGGAATTGTAATCCATTCTCATACACCTGTCGCACCACTGATTCTGTCACTTTTAAGGCTTCATCCTTCATTCCCAATTGAATTAAAAATGCGGCTATGCCAAAATTAATCCCTGTCCACACTTCTAGGGGATGAATTGCATCTGGATGTTCGGGAGAACCGTCGGGTTTTACCCCATTCGCTGCACCAAATTGGGCATTATGGAACTTTAAAAAACACGATTCATAAACAGTTTTCAACGCTGACTGGGTGCATTCTGGGGGAACAATATCCGGCAATCCTAGTAATTGGGCATAGAACTGACCACAGAGTTGATCTGCCATCACCACATCAGAATCACTTTCGCTATCCAGGCGATAATATTGACCATTCCAGAGTTTTTGGTGATAAATCGGTTTCGCCTGTTGCAACCATTTCTGATAGTCGTTCAGGGTTTGTTGAATCGACTCCGGATCAGGCAGATCAATTGAAAAAACTAGGGTGTAGTTGTCCAGGAGAATTTGTGCGATCGCGCTTCCAGCTTCTAAGGCGGCTAACCATAACCCACCACAGTACGCGCTGACTCCCTGCAACTGCCAATCATCAAAGGTTTGATCCGGTGCGCCTGAGTTTTCCGGAATCCCATCACCATCGTGATCAAAGGTTTTCAGATACGCCAGCGCCCTAACAATTGCTGACCAACATTCGGCTAAAAATTCAATATCCTTCGACCCCGTAAACACAAACGTCCGATACACCTGCAAGACAAAATCACAGGGTAAATCTTTCCATTGATTACAATCTTGATAACTGGTATAGTTTGTTTTTTCCCAAGGATGTTCATTGGGTGCGCCTAAATCGTGAGGTGTCGCATTGGCGGCTTTGCGAATCGCTGTGGCTTTGTTGTATCCAATAATCCGAGGCGTATCATCACTCGTGGGAATCGCCCGGGCAAAGGCTTCCAGTACCGCTTTATCCAATCGCGACCACAACATCGCTAGGGCAAAAGACCCATAAAGCCGCACATCTAAACTTTCGTACCAACGATAATCTAAGGATTCCAAAACCCCGAACTGACCCACCGGATCACCTTCATCGGCGGCACTCCAAATTGTCCCCCCAGCCGATAATAAATAGAGCTCATTAAACAGAGCCATTTTGAACCAATTGGGTAAATCTTGACGCTGTAAAATAGGGTTTTGCCAAGATGAAATTCGTTCTTGCCAAAGGTCAGAATGTTTAAGGGCGGTGCGAACCATTGACCAGGCATTATTCCCGGTACGTCCAAAGAAATCCGTATAACGGCGGTAATATTTAACCCCAGCCGAAAACTCAGTCACCGGGAAATCCCAGGCGAGGATAAATGGGATTTTGCGGGTTCTACCTGGGCGCAGTCTTACCCGTACCGCGATCGCGCCAGCAATTTGTTCTCCGGGTTCAGCAGGCGTTTCGTCTTGCACATCGCTGAGACTCCCGTCACTGGCAAAGGTATTCCACACGTCTGCTCCATCGCCTGTGGGATTCCAGCGACAGTGATAGAATACCTCCTGACTTGGATTCGTCACCGTGGCAAAACAGAGTTGTCCTTCGCCTTCCTCAATCTCATCCCGCAGCCTAACTCGGTCTAACAGACAACCCACCCGGAAATTATCCACAATCCATTGATTATAATTCCCGGTGCTATTTCCCCAACGCGGTTGATACTCGTAAACCGGACTCCCATCATCCCTTACCTGAACCTGGGGATGCTTAATCGCATTGGTAAACCAGCCCACCATATTCTGCCAGGTGAGCATAATACTTAAAATAATCGGCTGATCTGTGGGATTATGGGCACTCCATTCAAACACCGCCACCGGATAACTGCTTTCTTGATAACAATCTGCCCAAATCGGGGAAAACTGTTGGCAGGTTAATTCGGTTTGAAACACATTCTCGTAGACAAACCAACTCCGGGGATAAAGGGCGTGATAGGTTCCCGTTCGTAGAGACGCGCCATGGCGCGTCTCTACATTAGGCGACGTGGGATACCATTGCCATTTGCCCAGACTACCATCCTCTGGGGGTTCGGTACAAAGGGCATAAGCTTGGGCGTCTTGGTTTTCTGGCTGTTCAAAGACGCTAAACTGACAAGCTGGCAGAGGTTTGAATGTATGTTCTCCCCCATCCAGATGCCATAGATTAAAGTCGCCTCGTGAAGAGCGCCCCAAACAACCTGCGCCAAATCCACCAAGGGGCATACCATGCCAGGGTCCATCATCCAGATTACTGGCATAGCGTACAGTATAGGGATTCTCCCAGCCCTGTCCAATCGGACGTTGCCAGGTACAATCGGGGATAGTTGGGCGCGGTGGTTGATAGATCATGCTTTCGATCTTACGGCGTAGTTGGTCGCTTGGACTATTTTGGATCAATCTCACATCTTGCACCATTTTCAGTAAGCCCCGACAGCCGCCAAGCACTCAAGTCCATGATGAGTAGACGACAATTCCGATTCAGTCATCTTAAGACCAATGGCACTAAAATAAGTTGTTAGGGATCGCCGAAACCTTTAATATACCGTAGGGTGGGCATTGCCCACCAGCATGCGAGTCAGTGCCATTCATCTTAAGATGATTAGAGATTTTTGTGTCTTGAGCTTCGATCCAAGGCAGTTTAACCCTGATGTTATTTATTCAGGGAGGAGTGAGGCAATAGATTATTCAATTCACACGGCTTTGAAATAATTTTTAACAAAAAGCATTACGGCATTGGGTACAACAGATAGTAGAGGCGGATGGCGAGAAAATAAGGCTTATGGTGGCGTATTGATGGATGTAGAGACAAATCAGGTAATTGTACCGAGATTATCAATGCCTCACTAGAAAATGTTTTATGTAGGGGCGGGTTTCACGATTACCATTTTTGACCTCACCCCAAAGCAACTAAACCCGCCCTGACTAAGTTTTAAATGGGTATAAACCCAGTAGCTGCTTACAAGAACTAGCGTTACCCCAACAAGGCAGGTTGACCTATAGGTAACAAATAATTAAACACTTATTAAGTTGTAAATTTAACGTAACAAATTCCAGAAAGCGCTGCTGGATTGAGAATTAACTTACATTAACTTATTTTAATTTAGCCATATAACTATTTATTGTAATTTGGCTCACCTAGTAACGTCTGGTAATAACGTAAATACGTTCGACTTATCAATAAAACTTATAATAGTTCTCCAAACCTGGAGAGTCTGTGTCCTTTTATGCCTGTCTACCAGAATTGCCAATATTATGTGTCTACATGCACCCCAGTAACTATATGACACTGAGTGTAATTTTGCCCCGATTGATTTAAAAGTAAAGTTTTGTGAATAATATTTAGAGCAACCACTTCTATGAATGTAAATAAATGTAAAGTAAATTGAGCAACTTCCTATCGAATTGTGTCAAACGAGGGCTAAAACGCTGCATGGGTCAGCATTTTCTGGTAAAACCACTAAAGTTGCCCTAACTGTAACGCCAAGCCGATTGTTCCAAGCGGAAGCCAAGCTAACCTTCCCTGGAACCCTACTAATGAGAAGAGAACAAGGATCAAAAGGAGCTAGAACCGCATGTTCACTCACGTCAAGTCCACCATTCGTCACATCACCCCCGATGACCCCAAGAATCGTCACGTACTGAAGGTGGTCTATGTCGTGCTAGAGCCACAATACCAAAGTGCTTTATCGGCGGCTGTCCATTCAATTAATCAAAATCAGCCGGATATCGCCATTGAAATCAGTGGCTACTTAATCGAAGAACTCCGGGACCCCCAAAACTATGAGGCATTTCAGCAGGATATTGCCCAAGCGAATATCTTTATCGCCTCTCTAATCTTTATCGAAGACTTAGCGGATAAGGTTGTCGCCGCCGTCCAACCCCATCGCGATCGCTTGGATGCGGCGGTGGTATTCCCCTCTATGCCGCAGGTAATGCGCCTGAACAAATTAGGCAGCTTCTCCATGGCACAACTGGGTCAATCCAAGAGTGCGATCGCCCAGTTCATGAAGAAGCGTAAAGAAAAGTCAGGCTCATCCTTCCAAGATGGCATGCTGAAGCTATTGCAGACGCTGCCCAAAGTCCTGAAATATATGCCCATCGATAAGGCGCAGGATGCCCGGAACTTTATGCTTTCGTTCCAGTATTGGTTAGGGGGTTCCTCCCAGAATCTGGAAAACTTCCTGTTAATGCTGGCAGATAAATATGTGCTTAAGGGAAGAACCCTAGAATTTAAAGATCCGGTGGTTTACCCAGACATGGGACTTTGGCATCCCCTGTCTACGAAGATGTTTGAGGATGTCAAAGAGTATCTCACCTGGTATAACAATCGCGACGATATCTCCGAAGATTTAAAAGACCCCTTCGCCCCCTGTGTCGGTTTAGTCCTGCAACGCACTCACCTCGTCACCGGGGATGATGCCCATTATGTGGCAATGGTACAGGAACTAGAAGCCATGGGCGCACGAGTTCTGCCCGTATTTGCTGGGGGACTAGATTTCTCCAAACCCGTGGATGCCTTTTTCTATGACACGCCCACGAGTAAGGGACAAGCCAATGTAACTCTGGTGGATGCGGTGGTGTCTCTGACTGGATTTGCCCTAGTTGGGGGTCCGGCGCGACAAGATCATCCCAAGGCGATCGACTCCTTAAAACGGCTGAATCGTCCCTATATGGTGGCATTACCCTTAGTCTTCCAAACCACAGAAGAGTGGGAAGGAAGTGATTTGGGACTACACCCGATTCAGGTAGCCCTGCAAATTGCCATTCCAGAACTTGATGGCGCGATCGAACCGATTATATTATCCGGACGAGATGGCACCACCGGGAAAGCGATCGCACTTCAGGATCGGATTGAAGCCGTGGCAAAGCGGGCACTGAAATGGGCAAGCCTGCGCCGTAAGCCGAAACTGGATAAGAAGGTGGCGATTACCGTATTTAGTTTCCCGCCGGATAAGGGAAATGTGGGCACCGCCGCCTATCTGGATGTCTTCGGGTCGATTTATAAAGTCATGGAAGCCCTGAAGCATAACGGCTACGACGTGGAAGACTTACCCGAATCCGCCGAAGCCCTGATGCAAGAAGTCATCCATGACGCCCAGGCACAGTATGCCAGTCCCGAACTGAATATTGCCTACCGCATGTCAGTGATGGAGTATGAACGGTTTACCCCCTACTCCACCCGTTTAGAAGAAAACTGGGGTCCTCCACCAGGACATTTAAATAGTGATGGACAAAACTTACTCATTTATGGTAAGCAATTCGGTAACGTATTTATTGGCGTGCAGCCCACGTTCGGCTATGAAGGCGACCCAATGCGGCTGCTGTTTTCCCGTTCCGCCAGCCCTCACCACGGATTTGCCGCTTACTACACCTATTTAGAACATCTCTGGCAAGCGGATGCGGTACTGCATTTCGGGACTCACGGGTCCTTAGAATTTATGCCCGGTAAGCAGATGGGGATGTCCGGGGATTGTTACCCGGATAATTTAATTGGTTCGATTCCCAATCTCTACTATTACGCGGCGAATAATCCCAGTGAAGCGACAATTGCCAAGCGTCGCAGTTACGCCGAAACCATTTCCTACCTGACCCCCCCGGCGGAGAATGCAGGGTTATATAAAGGGTTGAAGGAACTGAGTGAATTAATTGGGTCTTATCAAACCCTAAAAGACACCGGACGCGGTATTCCAATTGTGAACACAATTATGGATAAATGCCGCTTGGTGAATCTGGATAAAGATATCGCCTTACCGGAAAAAGACGCCAGTGAACTGAACTCAGAAGAACGGGATACCCTGGTGGGGTTAGTGTACAAAAAGCTGATGGAGATTGAGTCTCGGCTGTTACCCTGTGGGTTGCATGTGATTGGTAAACCGCCCACGGCTGAGGAAGCGATGGCGACTTTGGTTAATATTGCTAGTTTGGATCGTCCAGAGGAAGAGATCCAGAGTCTACCGGGGATTATCGCCAACAGCCTTAACCGGGATATCGACGAGATTTATCAAAATAATGACCGAGGTGTCTTAGCGGATGTGCAGTTACTCCAAGACATCACCCAAGCCACTCGCAAAGCTGTAGCGGCGTTAGTTCAAGCCCAAACCGATGCAGAGGGGCGGGTGTCCAAGGTGACGAGTCTGAATTTCTTTAATATGCGGAAGCGCACCCCTTGGATAGAAGCATTAATTGATGCGGGGTACTGTCAAGTTGACTCGGATGCAATTAAACCCCTATTTGAGTATCTGGAATTTTGTCTCCAGCAAATTGTCGCCGATAACGAACTCGGCGCGATGCTGAAAGCGTTGGAAGGGGAATATGTGCTTCCCGGACCTGGCGGTGATCCCATCCGCAACCCGGATGTATTACCCACCGGCAAGAATATCCACGCCCTTGACCCCCAATCCATCCCCACCACAGCAGCAGTAAAATCGGCAAAAATTGTCGTAGACCGCTTATTGGCGCGACATCGGGCGGAAAATGGCGGGAATTGGCCCGAAACCATTGCCTGTGTTCTCTGGGGAACGGATAATATCAAGACTTATGGGGAATCCCTGGCACAAATTATGTGGATGGTTGGGGTGAAGCCGGTTCCCGATGCGTTGGGACGAGTAAATAAATTAGAATTGATTTCCCTGGAAGAGTTGGGGCGTCCCCGAATTGATGTGGTGATTAACTGTTCTGGGGTATTCCGGGATTTGTTTATCAACCAGATGAATCTGTTGGATCAAGCTGTGAAAATGGCGGCTGAGGCGGATGAACCCGAGGAAATGAACTTTGTCCGCAAACACGCGATGCAACAGGCGGCGGATATGGGAATTAATCTGCGCCAAGCGGCGACGCGGGTGTTCTCCAATGCGTCGGGTTCTTATGCAGCGAATGTGAACCTGGCGGTGGAGAATAGCACTTGGGAAAGCGAATCCGAGTTACAGGATATGTACCTGACGCGGAAATCCTTTGCCTTTAGTGCAGATAATCCGGGAACGATGGAACAGAATCGCCAGATTTTCGAGTCGTCGTTGAAAACAGCGGAGGCGACGTTCCAGAATCTGGATTCTTCGGAGATTAGTTTGACGGATGTGTCTCACTATTTTGATTCTGATCCGACGAAGGTGGTATCAACCCTGCGTCAAGATGGTAAGACGCCTGCATCTTATATCGCCGATACGACGACAGCAAACGCCCAGGTGCGGACGTTATCGGAGACGGTGCGTTTAGATGCGCGGACGAAGCTACTCAACCCGAAATGGTATGAGGGAATGCTGAGTCACGGCTATGAAGGCGTGCGAGAACTCTCGAAGCGGTTAGTTAATACTATGGGTTGGAGTGCAACGGCTGGCGCGGTGGATAACTGGGTATATGAGGAAGCCAATGAGACGTTTATCCAGGATGAAGAAATGCGGAAGCGGTTGATGAATTTGAACCCCCATTCCTTCCGCAAGGTGGTGTCCACTTTGTTGGAAGTGAATGGACGCGGGTATTGGGAGACGAGTGAGAGTAATCTGCAGATGTTGCGGGAGTTGTATCAGGAGGTTGAGGATCGGATTGAAGGGATAGAATAGTCGGTGACCTGACCATTGTGTAGAGACGCGCCATGGCGCGTCTCTACATCATGATCGGGGAAAACCGATAACCTTGCATAAAACAAATATGGGGTTTAATCCACCCGATTAACGATGGGGCAAAAGGTTGATATCTCCTCACCATCTGTACCCCCGATCGCACCCTTTTCTTCGCTGATGTTATAGTCGGTGATATGACCATTGTAGAGACGCGCCATGGCGCGTCTCTACACAATGATCGGGGAAAACCGATAACCTTGCATAAAACAAATATCGGGTGGAATCCCATTAACACACCAGGGGCAAAGGGTTGATATTTCTTCACCATCTGTACCCGCGATCGCATCCTTTTCTTCGCTGATGTTATAGTCGGTGATATGACCATTGTAGAGACGCGCCATGGCGCGTCTCTACATCATGATCGGGGAAAACCGATAATCTTGTATAAAACAAATATCGGGTGGAATCCCATTAACCCACCAAGGGGCAAAGGTTTGATATCTCCTCACCATCTGTAAACGCGATCGCACATTTTTCTTCGCTGATGTTATAGTCGATGATATCACCATTGTAGAGACGCGCCATGGCGCGTCTCTACACAATGATCGGGGAAAACCGATAATCTTGTATAAAACCAATATCGGGTGGAATCCCATTAACACACCAGGGGCAAAGGGTTGATATCTCTTCACCATCTGTACCCGCGATCGCATCCTTTTCTTCGCTGATGTTATAGTCGATGATATCACCATTGTAGAGACGCGCCATGGCGCGTCTCTACATAATGATCGGGGAAAACCCATAACCCTGTACAAACCCATGACCTTGTACAAAGGAAAATATCGGGTTGAATCCACCCGATTACCTCACAGAGACTATGGCGCAAATGGCTGGTATTTCGTCACCATTTGTACACGCGATCGCACGTTTTTCTTGGGTGATGTAATATCAGGAAAAATACACCTATCCAAGATTGGGCAAATCGCCCAACAATTCTGGGCAGAAATTCCCACTCATTTCAAATATGTGTGTATTGATGCCTATGTGATCATGCCCAATCATATCCATGGAATTATTGTAATTGACCGCCCACATAATACAGAGACGCGCCATGGCACGTCTCTACACCAATCCCCAACCCAGTCAAAAGATTCTGCAAACAAATTTGGACCACTAAAGCCTAATTCATTGCAGTCTATCGTCAATGGTTACAAATCATCTGTCACTCGCTGGTGTAGGCAAAACGGTCACGAATCTTTTGCTTGGCAACCGCGATTTTATGACCACATCATTCGCGCTGATGGATCATTAGACCGAATTCGAGACTATATTATCAATAATCCGGCTAAGTGGGAAGACGACAAGGATAATCCCGCCAATTTGTGGATGTAAAAAATTATCAGGGAAAACCCACAACCCCGTCAAAATACTAGGGCATTGTAAACTTTTGTAGTAAATGCGTAAACTTCTGAGAATAGTCCAGATAATAGATTTAGACGATATCCCAATCCCAAGGGGGATAGTGGCAGACAAAATCATCTAAATTTTGGATAAATAAACGCTATGCCTATCAATATCGCACCATCCACTATACCCAACGGTTTCGTCATTGATGAAATTCTCGGCAATCTATTTGGGTTAGGTTATGTAGTCAAAGGTAACGGTGACTTTGATGGAGATGGGTTTAATGATTTCCTGATTAGTGCGCCGGGAGCTGGTTTGGGTTTGGGTGAACTTCATGTCGTTTTTGGCAGCAATGATTTAACCACTTCTTCTACTCAGACTATTTCCCTAAATTCCCAATTTTCGCCGCAAGTATCAGTAAGTATTGGCAATATTAATGGTGATGGCACAGATGACATCATTATTGGTGATCCTTTTGCTAACAACACAAATAATCAAGGTCGAACTTATGTCCTTTATGGTGATATAAGTCGGTCTATAGCTACCGATGTAACTAGCTTACTGCCAGGGCAAGGCTTTACTATTGTTAATAGCGATAGTAATGCAAATATTTCAGACGCATTAGGATGGTCAGTTAGTAGCGGAGATATCGATGGTGATGGCACAGATGATGTGATTATTGGAGATCCGGCTGCTGATTCTAATAATGGAAATGTTCATGTCATCTTCGGTACAACTCTTAATGGTGGTCACTCAGGTACATTCGATATTAGTACTGCTCCTCCTACCGATTTTCTGACCTTTAGCGATCCTAGTCCTAGTCCTAACCCAAAAGGTTTAGGATTCTCAGTGGGAAGTGGAGATATCAATGGAAACAATAAAGATGATGTAATTATCGGTGCGCCTGATACTAATAATTTCAATGGGGAAACTTATGTAGTCTTTGGCTATGGCACACGCGGGAGTATAGCTACGTCTACTACAAGTTTAACTGGTGCCAATGGTTTTATATTTAAAGGCGCTTCACAAGAAATATTAGGCTGGAAAGTCAGTAGCGCCGGCGATATTAACGGAGATAGCAATGACGACTTCATTGTTTCTGCACCTTCACCAGCTCTCAATCTTCAAGGTCGCGCTTATGTCGTCTATGGCAACAACTCAGGCTTCCCATCAACTCTGACTACTAGCAGCATAATTAATGGTACTGGTACAGATGGCTTTTATATTGATGGTCTGAATAACAATGACTCCTTAGGTGGCGCAATTAGCGCCGCCGGAGATGTCAATGGTGATGGAATTGATGATTTCCTGATTGCCGCACCTTATGCAGATACCAATAGTCTCAACGATTCTGGTCAAGTATATCTAGTTTATGGTCGTCAAGGAGGCTTTGGCTCAAATCCAAAACTTGATCTTAATAGTTTAGCACCAGATCAGGGTTGGTTCGTTGAAATTGATGGTCTTGCAGATAATGATTTAACTGGGTTTTCAGTGAGTGATGCCGGAGATGTCAATGGTGATGGAATTGATGACTTCTTAATTGGCGCATCCGGTACTAACGGTGGTGTGGGTACTAATTATGTTGTCCTTGGTCAAGAAACCGATAAACCCATTCCAGACACAACCGTTGTTGATATCACAGGTGCTTACCCCTTAATTGGAGAAAGGCGCACATTTATAGTTAGCTTCGACAACGTCGCCTCTTCTCCCGGAAATGTCGGTTATGCTCCTTTTGTCAATTTGTACCTCGATACCACTGGTACTGATGGGATGGCTGATAACAATGGGGTAATGACAGATACTTATGATGGTCTTACCCTGATTCCTAACGGCATACGATACATTCTTGACCAAGATATTTCATCGGTTGTTGACCCTGATACTGGTAATACGATTAGCGATGGGTTGCATTCGGTTCCTCTGAGTGTTTTGGGGATACAACCAATATTAGCAACCATCTACCTTGATAACTCTGGAAATCTTGTAGTAGATCATCCTTATGCTGGCACAATCGAAGTTCCATCAGGATTTAATCAAGGAGATACATTATATGTAATACCCTTACCTCAAGGTAGTTTTACCCCAGATCAACCCGATGCTAAACTTGAAATTGACGTTCAGATCAGTAATTTAGCTGACTATAATCAGCCGCTCAAGCTCTCTACTAGCGGTGGTTTCCGGTTGGGTGCAAATGCCGTATCGAACAGTCAGCCAATTGATCCAATAATGGAATCAAATGACGACGTTACCGAAAATTATTTAAAACCGCTGCTGTACCGAATTAGTAAACACTACACAGGTCCGGAAAACGAAACTGTCACTGGAGAAAACTTCAGTAAACAGTACAATATCTCAGTGGGTATTGCGCCGGGACAGACAATCGATAACCTGGCAATTCAGGATATTTTGCCCGATAATCTCCAGTTTAAGAGTGTTGTTAGTACGAGTGGCGGTACACCTACTATAACTAAAACTCCCCCTGGTTCAGGTGGTACTCTAAGTGCTGCCTTTCCTAATCCTGTAACAGGTAATGCCAGCCTCAATTTTGATTTCTATATCCCACTCTTAGACAACAGTACTACTGACGTTATCAAACCTAAAACTGGGAATGCAGTTACTTCAACAGATATCGCTAAATTAGATCCAAGTCTTGTATGGAATCCGCTAGATCCACGAGATGGTCAACCTTTCGCCGGACCCTACAATCCTCCAGATAATACTGCCACCACCTTCATTGAACCCAATGCAACTCATACTCTATATGATCGGTCACTCGCTATTCAAAAAACCTGGAATCGAGTATTACCAAATGGTGATACCAAAGCACTAGGATTAAGTCCGGGAGATGTGATTGAATACACCATGAATTTCCAGGTGTCTGATTATTTCGCCTTCGGGAATGTCAATATCAATGATATATTTTCCGATGGTCAGAAATTCGATACCAGTTTCACCCCGACTTTTACAATTAACGAGCATAATGTCGTTACTACCGGTTCATTTACCAACTCTGGAGACTTCACTTTTGTCGATCCAAGTGGGGGTAGTAGTGGCACAGTTAACTTAGATATTTCTCAAGCGTTATTGTCATTAGCTCCACAGTCTAATCCTAATGATAAATTATTAGGTGGGAATATTTTTGACTCAGGTGGTTATGGTGCTACTTTTGGTGCAACTACAGGGCAAATAAAATTCCGCACAGTAATACAGGAAGATTTTACGGGAAGTTTTCCTGATACATCGGTTGACAATGGTGACTTTTTCAGGAATACTGCCACAATTACAGGGGATGTTTTAAATGTTAATCCTGGTCAAAACTTCGCTCCTCATATCGACACTGGAAATAATTTACCTTTCAATGAGTCAGATTCTAGTCGCACATACTTCTACTTACCTCGTGGTAAATTTAATAGCAATTCGGGACAAGATGATGGCTATGAAGTAAGCGTTTTTCAGATTAAGGACAGTGATGGGAATCTGAAAACTGGTAATACTGTTGTAGCTGGGGATGAAGTTACTTATCGGATCAAATATACTCTGCCTTTTGCCGACATAGAACAGCTAAAATTTACATCTTTCCTTCCTTTACCTGTTTTCAATGAAAGTCTCAGTCGATTAGATATAACAACGGTACACAGTGGACCACCTGTTTTAGAGCAAATCGTTTATGGTCCGATGGATACGCTTAATACCTTTTATGGTAGCGTCAATCCAATCATACCCTCGACAGGTCCAAATCTTTCTGTTGGGCGTCAAAACAATTCTTTGCTGTTCAACTACGGAAACTTTGACGATCCTGGCACCGTTGCACCCCAAACTATTGACCTTCTCTATACCTTAGAAGTAGGAGATCAGGTAACCGAAAATAACCTGTTACTAACTAATCTGGTTTATGAACAAGAGGGTAGTACCAATGGTGGTTCTCGCGCCTTTGCTAAATATGCCTTACTTGAATTAGCGCAACCAGAACTCAAGATTACTCAGGGTGTAGTCGCAACCAGCGACACTAAGGCTGTGTTTAGCGAATTTTTCCCTGTTATTGGAAATTCTCCCAATCCTCCCACCCTTGGATTTACTGCTCCTGGAACCCCAGGGGTAAGATTCACTGGAACAATTGACTCCGAGACTCTTAGCACCACTAATTATTTCGATAGTGATATAAC
Organism: Coleofasciculus sp. G3-WIS-01; assembly: GCF_040223135.1. Taxonomy (NCBI): domain Bacteria; kingdom Bacillati; phylum Cyanobacteriota; class Cyanophyceae; order Coleofasciculales; family Coleofasciculaceae; genus Coleofasciculus; species Coleofasciculus sp. G3-WIS-01. The sequence goes on along the minus strand of NZ_JAVJZI010000048.1, from coordinate 54,354 downwards.
GGCTGATTTGAGTGATGCTCCGGGTAGTAATCCAGCTCATAATGGAGATAATAATTTAATAGCGGATTTAGTCACCTATGCCATCATTCTGGAAAACACTGGCACAAGTCCTAATGGTGCATTTGATGTACTGATTAAAGATAATCTGCCCACAGGATTAAAGATACCCATCGGCGGGCTAAATCTTCAAGTGGCTTATGGGAATGGTGCTTTGATTAATTCCAGTGGCATTAGCTTTTTAGGCGGTGGTCCTGACGGAATAAGCGGTACTCCTGATGATCTCTTTGGTAATGGGATTCGCTTAAATGATTCTGCTACAGGTGCGATCGCCGCGTATAATTCTACCAGTGGCGATAACGTTGTAGTCATAACTTACGACTTGGAAGTAGATGATGAGCTTGCCGACGAGACGATCATTACCAATACAGCCATTTTAGAAGAATATTCCAGTTCTGAAGGTGGTGCTAAATTCTTACCTGGCTCTCAGTCGCTGACGGATGATGCTCAAGTCAAAACACAACCTTATCTTCAAGAACAATTTCATACATTTCTAGATTTGTTAGATGGTATGTCAGGTAATTTACCACCAAACACTGGTGTTACAGGTGCTGCAGGTGAAACGTTTACAGCCTTGCCTTACCTGGGGAGTGGTGACTTAACCTACAATGTGATTGTGAACAAAGGACCATTGACAGTATATGATTCGACATCAGGAGTCAACAATCTATTCAATCCTTTTGATTCAATAGATTTAACTAATCTTGAGTTTCAGTTTAAACCATTTTTCGGGTTCTTGTTCAACGGAGGCTATACCGTTAGTGTCGAAGTATCTGACTCAGATACTACTAATAATCCGGCGGGTATAGATTTTGATGTCCAAGATACTTTTGACTTTACGATTGATCTGCTTGGAAAAGTAACCAACAACGACATTATTGGTGCAACAGTCTTCTTCGACGCCAATCGTAACGGAGAATTAGACAACAACGAATCCTTCGCTATCACCGATGCCCAAGGCTCCTTTACCTTTACCGATGACTTACTTATCTATGACACCAATAGTGACGGAATTCTCGACATCTCTGAAGGTCAAATCGTCTCCCTGGGTGGAATTAACACCGCCACAGGATTAACACAAGACACCGCTTTAATCGCCAGCCCTGATGCCTCTGTAGTAACCCCATTAACTACTGTCATCGCTGAATTAATCCGACGCGGATTGACGCAACAGCAAGCCAATGATTTATTCACTAACGCCTTCTCAATTCCGAATACCATTGACATCAATACCTTCAATCCCGTAGAGGCGATCAATAATAATCAAGCTGATGCCGTTACCGCCTATACCGCCCATAGCCAAATCGCCATCTTAATCAGCCAAGCGGCTACCATTGTTTCACACTTCGCCAACGCCTCCCCAAGTCAAATCCTGGATAATCTGGTAGGGGCAATCGCCAATAAAATCCAAAGTGGTAAACCCTTAGATTTAACGAATCCTACCCAATTGGAACCGATTATCACCAATGGCGCCGGAATTCCAGCTGGAAACACCAGCCTTATCCAAGGATTCGCTCAAATCATCGCCGCCGCCAACCAAACTATTCAGGATTTTGCGAATACGTTGCCCATAGAATCTCTGGAAGTGCAATTTGCCAAAGTAGAAAAAGTAGCATTGGCTGAAACCAAACAAGATATCCAAGATGTTCTCAACGGAAAGAAAACCATTACCCAAGCCATAGAAGAGAACACGGGTAAAGCTTTACAAAACCAGATTGATACAGCACTTGTCTTCAGCGCCGATCCTACTGATATTGCTCTGACGAATACTGCAGTCGCCGAAAATTTACCGATTGGTGCAGCCGTTGGTACTCTTTCTTCTGTAGATTCTGAGTTAGGAGAAACCCATTCCTATAGTTTAGTTTCTGGCACAGGAGATACGGACAATAACGTATTTGAAATTGTCGGCAATACCCTAAAAACCAAAGCCTCCTTCGATTACGAAACCCAGAATTCCTATAACATTCGCGTCCAAACCTCTGATGGTAATGGTGGCATTTTCTGGAAGGAATTTACAATTGGTGTCACCGATGGAAACGAGATTCTCGAAATTGTCGGGACAGAAAAATCGGATATCCTTTTTGGTACTCCTGACAACGATATAATTGATGGTTTAGGTGGAAATGATATCATCTACGCCAATCAGGGTGATAACACCATCTATGGTGGTACTGGAATTGACCGGATTGACACGGGTGACGGTAATAATTTCATCGATGCTGGGGATGGAAACGATACCATCTACGCTGGTAATGGCGACAATATCATCTATGGAGGTGTTGGAATTGACCGGATTGACACTGGTGACGGTAATAATTTCATCGATGCTGGTGCTGGAAACGATACCATCTACGTGGGTAATGGCGACAATATCATCTATGGTGGTTTAGGCAACAATACTATTTGGCTCGGTGGCGGTCAAGATACGGTTATCCTAGAATTAGGCGATGGCTTCGATAGCATCCACAACTTCCAACTGGATCAAACCATCTTCCAACTCGGAGCAGGTTTAACCACAGATGATCTGTCTATCTTTGATAGCACAAATGGAGCAGAAATTTTTGCCGGTAGCGATCGCCTAGCTGTGGTAAATTGGACGCAAGCTAGTGTCATCCAAAACAATCTCTCCAGTATCTTTGTCTAATCAGATCAGCTAAGTAGGTGGGACGAATTAAATGTAAAACGCACATCACTAAAAGCATTAGGGTGAAAGTGACATGACCATTGTAGAGACGCGCCATGGCGCGTCTCTACATTCCGTAGCGACACCGAGTTCTATCGCGCAAGATCACAAATGTCTCCGAAAGCAGGTTCTCTGGGTGCCATAATTCGATCATACAAAGCAGCAGTTAGTCAGTGGTGTAAAAGGAATAATTATTCATCTTTTGCTTGGCAACCGCGATTTTATGACCACATCATTCGCGCTGATGGATCATTAGACCGAATTCGAGACTATATTATCAACAATCCGGCTAAATGGGAAGATGACAAAGACAATCCAGCAAATTTGTGGATGTAATTTACAATGATTAAATAATCTAAAAATAAGAAATAATTTATTGAAACCGCCAACGAGTTAGGGCGTCCGATTCCTGAACCCAAAGGTTGCTTGATGTTCGCTTAATTGATAAAGACTGAAGTGCGATCGCTCTCCACTAAAAATCAAGCTCTCAATTCCTCTAACACCAAAACTGCCAACCCTGGTAAAGAAGGTAAACGCGCATCAAAAGTAAATTAGTGGTGCACTATCCAAACCAACGACTTGCCCCTGTAACTGGGCTATCCATTCCATGAGTCTCGTTCCTGATTAACATAGTCTTGAGCATCCATGCCATTCCAAATTTCTTTACCTAGCCCTCGCAACTCCAAGATGCTACGTTTGGGCTTAGGTGCTAACGTCACTCGTTGATGAATTAAGCTGAACAATTCTTCTATCAGCTGCATTTGCTCATCAGGAGTAAGGTTTTCCGCTAGACGACGTACTTCATGATAAGTAGACATATACTTTCTGTTGTAATGCTCTTGCCCTAAGTCCAATATACACAGAGCGATCGCCTTTGTGCCTCAGTGGATGCGATCGCTTAGTCTTGATCATCTTCCCGAAATAGCGCCTCCAGATCGCGATAACCGCCCACTACCCGCATCACCTCGATTACATTTGTAACCAGACGATAAAAAATTAGATAATCCTCTAACGGTACACTCCGCAAGCCAGGATAGAGTTCATCTCGTTGACGTCCCATTCGGGGGAACTGAGATAGCATTTTGAACTTCGTGTCAATCTTCTCAAGAAAACGCTCTGCCGTTTCAATACTTCCTTTCTGGGCGAGATAGTCCATAATACTCTCTATATCTCGGCTTGCTGTCGGTGTAATTCGGCAAACATTGCTCATCAATTAGCCTAAGCGCGACGCTGTTGCAATTTCTCTTGCAGCCCAATTATAACGGTTTCTGCGTCTAACAATTCGCCTCGTTCAGCCTCTTCAACTCCAACCATAATCTCGCGGCGTAATTCCTCAAATCGTCCTTTATAAAGATTTTCTCGTTCCTGTAGCAGCTTAATACCAGCCAAGAAGACTTCATCAGTAGAGGCATACTTGCCGCTAGCAACCTGATTGTTGATAAACTGTTCCAGTTCTGGTGGCAATGTAATTGGCATACTCAAATCAGCTTTGGATTAACCTGCTGCTATTCTAACGCGATCGCATCTATACTTTCCCGAAGTGTGATCGCGCTTACTTTCAGTGTATGCGATCTTTCCCTGTTCGACGGTAGGGGCGCAAGGCTTGCGCCCTTTCTCGTGTGTCCATGATATCAGTCGCCTATTTTTTGATCCCCTATAAAATTATTATCCTTTTCTTCTTCGTGACTCCCCAAAAATATTTGTTCTTTTAATTGATAAGCAATTTCAGAAACCATGGGAATGCAAACTGAGTTTCCCACCTGCTTGTAACATTCTCCTAAATTCTTGTAGAGTTTAAAATTCTCTGGAAATCCCATAATTCTATAACATTCTTTAATCGTCAATTTGCGAACGGCGTTTTCTTCAGGAAGATAAATAAAGAATCGCCCCGAGGTTTCTTGAGAAGGTATTGTAGGATGTATACCTTCTACTGAATAAATTCTATTGGGTTGATGGTGAACCCTAGATAAATGATGAGTATTGGGTCTAACTCCTTTTTTCCAAATACTCTTATTATTCCGATATCCTACAAAAATTAATCCCGATTGCTGTTGTTTGGGTTGATCTATTAAGGTATAGCTGTCTGGCTCTAAATATTCAAAGTTTTCAGAATCGGATAGAAAATTTCTTAATTTCGCTCTAGAATTTATTGTTTTCAATTTATTAAAATTAAATTTTTTGTTCTTGGTAGCAACAATAATTATTCTTTCCCGGTTTTGGGGGACTCCAAAATCTTTAGAATTCAGCAGACTATAATTGACTTTATATCCCAAATCTTCTAAAGAGTACAAAATTACATTTAGTGTTCTACCTTTATCTTGATACATTAAATGTTTTACATTTTCCAGAAGAATAACTGGAGGTTTTTTTGCTGCAATTATTTCACAAATACGAAAAAATAATGTACCTCTTGTATCCTGAAAACCTTTTCTTTTACCACATATACTAAAAGGCTGACAAGGAAAACCAGCCGTTAAAACATCAAAATTAGGAATAATATTAATGTCTATTTTTGTAATGTCACCTGCGGGTCTATCTGAAAAGTTATTAAAATATACTTCCTGACATTTGGGATCAATTTCACAAGAATATACGCATTTATAGCCCGTTCTTTCAAAGGCAATTCTAAATCCACCAATTCCAGCAAATAAATCAATAAATTTAATTTTTTCCATCCCTGTTTTTCAGCAAGTTTGATTCTCTATTATAAAACATGGTTGCACGTTCACGAAGCCCCAACAGGCACCAAAGAAAATTATCCAGTCAATACGGCTCCGTTAAAACATCTAAAATCAGCTTCAGATTAACCGACTGCTATTCTAACGCGATCGCGCTTACTTTCAGTGGATGCGATCTTTCCCTGTTCGACGGTAGGGGCGCACAGACGTGCGCCCTTTATTATTGTCGTGCGCCCTATATTAACTAACTATAAGATCACAGCAATACTCAGTCTACTAAAATCTCGCGTTGGCGAAGCCTGTTCCAAAGGAACGTATCGCACCATGCCTTTGAGCGGTATGCTAGGTCTGCCGATTTCTTGCTAGACTCAGATCAGCTAGGCTATACTTGTACAATTAAGCCGACAGCTTTTAGGAATGAAAGTCGTAACGTTTACTGAAGCTAAAAATAAACTGAAAGCCATTTTGGATCGGGTGGTTAATGATGCTGACTATACTATAATCACCAGACGGGATGCTGATGATGCCGTCGTTATGTCTCTTGAGTATTTCAATAGTTTGCTAGAAACCGTTCATTTGTTAAAATCTCCAGCCAATGCAGCCCACTTAGAACGCTCCATTGCCCAATACAAACAAGGACAGGTAACCGAGAAAGATTTATTAGATGAGTAATCGGAAGTTAGCCTGGACTGATGAAGCTTGGGAGGACTATCTTTATTGGCAAAATCAGGATAAGAAAACGCTTAAAAGGATTAATAAACTGATCAAGGCAACTAAAAGTATTCCCTTTGAGGGGATTGGCAAACCTGAACCGTTGAAAGAAAATTTATCGGGATTTTGGTCACGTCGTATTGATGATAATAATCGTCTTGTCTACGCGGTAGATGATAATTATCTAACGATTATTTCTTGTCGCTATCATTATTAAGACAGTAGGGGCGCACCGACGTGCGCCCTTTATTATTGTCGTGCGTCCTAATATTTGACCAAGTATAAAATCACAGCAATACTCACTCTATAAAATGTCGCGATCGCGCAATACCCAATTAACAGACAATTGCGATCGCGCTCCCTGATTACGCTTAATTCTAGTACGATAATCTTAGAGCTGTTATTCCCATGTTCCAATGACTTCTACAATGGGGCGTTTTTACCTTATTAGGTTCGCTCCTCTGTGGCTAAAGAAAGGGGCGGGTTTAGTCAAGTTATGAGTTGTTTCCAAAACGTTATCGGTAAAACCCGCCCCTACCACCCGGTTGCATTAAAATGTCACCACACTGCGAATTGATTCCCCTTTGTGCATTAAATCAAACCCCTCATTTATTTTATCCAAGGGCATGACATGGGTAATTAAATCATCAATATTTATCTTACCTTCCATATACCAATCCACAATTTTAGGAACATCAGTACGTCCCCTTGCCCCACCAAACGCGCTTCCTTTCCAAACTCGTCCGGTTACTAATTGAAACGGGCGCGTACTAATTTCTTCTCCTGCACCAGCCACGCCAATAATCACACTCACGCCCCATCCTTTATGGCAACATTCCAAAGCTTGGCGCATCACATTGACATTCCCAATGCACTCAAAACTATAATCAGCGCCCCCTTTGGTTAACTCCACCAAATACGGAACTAAATCCCCTTCAACTTCACGCGGATTGACAAAATCTGTCATACCAAACTTTTCTGCCAATTCCCGTTTATCTGGATTAATATCAACGCCAACAATTTGACTTGCGCCCACCATTCGCGCCCCTTGGATCACATTTAAGCCAATCCCACCCAGTCCAAATACTACAACTCTGGAACCGGGTTCAACTTTGGCAGTATTAATCACCGCACCAATCCCCGTGGTTACGCCGCAGCCGATATAACAAACCTTCTCAAAGGGCGCATCTTCTCGAATTTTCGCCACGGCAATTTCTGGTAATACGGTATAGTTGGCAAAAGTAGAAGTTCCCATGTAGTGATGTAGCATTTTGCCATTACTTGAGAACCGACTTGTGCCATCGGGCATGACTCCTCGTCCCTGAGTTGCCCGAATCGCCTGACAGAGATTGGTTTTCAAACTTAAGCAATACTCACAGTTCCGGCATTCAGGTGTGTAGAGAGGAATGACATGATCACCGGGTTTAACGCTGTTTACCCCCTCTCCCACCTCCACGACTATACCTGCACCTTCATGTCCTAAGATAGCCGGGAATAGTCCTTCTGGGTCTTTGCCAGAGAGGGTATAGGCATCGGTATGACAAATACCTGTGGCTTTAATTTCGACCAATACCTCCCCAGCTTTGGGTTCCTCTAGCTGAACCGTTTCAATCGTTAACGGTTTACCTGCTTCGTAGGCGACAGCTGCTTTAACGTCCACTTCTCCCCTCCTGCTTGTGGTCTTAATGCACTATCGTTTAGTGTATCCCTAGAGCGTCAATCGATGTAATCACACTGAGCGGTCAAAAAAAGCTTAGAGTAGGGGCATGACATGTTTCCTACAGATGCAGGTTTCATAAGTGAAGGGTTTCGCCAACCCTGACAGATTACCTCTTTGACTGCAACTTGGTATCACTTCTCCCTTTTTCAGAGTAATTTTCTGGTATCTCCCTATCGTGCAACCATTGTTAAGATAAAAGAGACTTAACCCCACCGCAAGGGAGCCAGTCTGTACAATCAAAACTGAAAAACTACCTTAGGGGCAGGTTGAGTCAAATCGGGGCGGAAAAAAACGATAATCGTGAAACCCACCCCTACATCCCTTAAAAACGCTTTCATCCCGATGTACCGATGTAACGGAAAAATGCTGGATTTTCCTTAACCACTATGGCTAAAAAAAATCCCTAGCCCAAATCAGTGAGCCAGGGAACGTCAATCAGGGTGCATCTACCATTTCACTCTTCGGGAATAGGCGGGGTTTATCCGGAAAAATTCGCCAAGCCGTTCTTCAATTGGAGTTCAGTAACATCCAGAACCGAAAAATTCCAGGGTTTTCAAGCAGGATTAACCTCTTGTCCCTCCTCCATAAACTCAAAATGTCTCATTGAATACCCGTGACTCGCCCTTATGTGCCTAAACTCTCTATGGAAACTTTCACAGAATTAAATCAATCTATATCTAAAGACACTATGAATGCGATAAACCTTGAAAACCCAGTAAAAACCCTTGACATTCAGCAAACTTGACCAGGCAATAGCAGTGGCACAGGAATTCCATCTCTCTGTGACCCCTTTGGGGGACGAGCAGCAGCATCTAGTGCGGATTGAACGAGTCGCACCTGGGGTGCCTTTGGCAGAAGAACAAGTCCGTTGGCCCATGGATGAGTGGTTAGCGCAAGCTAAACAACTGATGAATGATCCCCTCCTCGGCTTGTTACAAGGGGGGTCTGGCGGTATGGATGAGCTGTTTTTTTTGCCTAACTCAGATCAGCAAGTGCGTCAATCCTGTAAAAACCTGGTGGCGCTGGGTCAGGAACTTTATAATGCTTTATTTCAAGGGAGCTTGCGTGATAGCTGGATGATGGCACAAGCGATCGCGCAAAATCAACGCACCGTATTGCGACTGCGCCTGGGACTCAAAGGGAATCGCTTACCCCGCTTACCCTGGGAAGTTCTCCATGCCGGCGATCGCCCTTTGGCAACGGGGACGGATGTCGCCTTCTCCCGCTACCAACTTAGCGCCGGGTTGATGCGACCGATTCATTCCCTTCCCCCTCAACCCAATCCTGTCCTGAAAATTCTCATGGTAATTGCCGGACCGAGTGACCAAGAGAGTTTAGAACTAGCACAGGAAGCCGCACACTTACAAGAAGAACTCAAAAGCCGTTCTCGCCAAGAACCCCCAGCGATTCAACTCACCATTCTCGAACAACCGGGACGAGAACAACTCACCCAAGCCTTAGAACAAGGTCAATATCAAGTCTTCCATTATGCGGGTCACAGTAGTCTGGGGGATTCTGGCGGTGATGTTTATTTGGTCAGTAATAAAACGGGGTTAACGGAAACCTTGAACGGCAATGACTTAGCCGGATTGCTGGCAAATAACGGGGTGCAATTGGCAGTGTTTAACTCCTGTCGTGGCGCCTATACAGCCACATCAGACTCCCTAAACAATGGCAAAGAACGCAATTTAGCCGAAGCCTTGGTCAAGCGAGGTATCCCCGGTGTCTTGGCAATGGCAGAACGAATTCCTGATGAAGTGGCACTTACCCTGACTCGCCTACTTTATCGGAATCTCAATCAAGGCTATCCCATCGATCTGAGTCTGAGTCGGGCGCGACAGGGGCTAATTTCTGCCTATGGTTCCAACCAATTATATTGGGCGCTGCCCGTGCTTTATCTGCATCCCGAATTTGATGGATTCCTAACTAATGTGGACGATGACTATCACAATCGGGAAGAACGATTACAGTTACCGGAACCACCAGACATGCCTTTAGTCTCTAACGAAAGTGACGCCGAACTATTCACAGGACCTATGTTAAACACAACGTTAGAGAATGAGGATGAATTCCTGCTAGAGGATAAATTTCCCCTAGCTGAGTATGAGTATACATCGAGCCAAAATTCCTTGGATGAGACTCCCTCAGACGATGATGGGGATGATCCGTCTAGCTTTATTAAGAGTTTACTCGAACAACTGGATAGTGACCCAGAGATCGAGGAACCTAAGTTACCTCCCTTAGACGCAAAGCATCCACCTACAACGACGCCAGGGAAAGCAAATCAGGACGTATTAATCCCGCCGCCTCAACAACCCACGGTTCTCTCAGAAGCGCCAGTACCAACACCTCCCCCAAAAACAGCTACGCCATCATCTCAACAGACGGTTAAACCTAAACCCCAGCCAGCGCAACCGAATCAAAAGGGGTGGCGTTCCTGGCGGGTTGCGCCTAAACTGGGGATTGGATTAGGCGTCGGTGCTGTCGCGATCGCACTTTTGAGTTTCGCCTTGGTTTGGAACCGTCAGCCGCAACCGGGTGGGTTAATTACATCGCCTGAGTCTCTGCCGAGTCTACCCCAACCCTTAGACTTAGATGAGATCAACTTAGACAAAGCCGAAACCAATGACGTCACGGCTTTAGCGATCGCACAATTAGGTCAAGGGAAGATCGAAGCCGGAACAGAAGCTGTGGAAGCTTTGCTCAATCGAGGTGCCTTGTCTCAAGCCGATGCTGCACTAGCGAATGTTTCTCCCTCCCAATTGGATAACCCAACCATCAGTTTTTTGAGAGGGCGTCTGGCTTGGCAGTCGCTTCAAACTGGCGATACAAACTATAATATCAGCGATGTGCGACGGTATTGGGAAACAGCAGTTAAAGCCCAACCTGACTCGGCTAAATATAATAATGCCCTTGGCTTTGCTTACTACGCAGAAGGAGATTTCGAGCGAGCTAACAATGCCTGGTTAGATGCTCTCACCTTAATCGAACAAGAGGAAATCGATGCAGATGTGGCGGGAAACGAGGCGAAGAAAGAAGCGCTAACGGCTTATGCGGGATTAGCGTTAGGATTCTGGAAATCTGCTCAACAACAGCCCGCCGAAAAGGGCACAAATCTTTTAAATGAATCGTCGAAACTGCGGCAAAAAGTTCTCCAAGATGACCCCGTAAATTTTCAACCCGACGCCCTGAGCCAGAACTGGCTTTGGTCCGAGCAGGCGATTCAAGATTGGCGATCGCTTTTAGGAGAAACGCCATAAAATCTGCATGGGTGGGTTTCAAAAATTCGATAAAATATGCTGTGGTAATACCTGTATGAATGTAGCAACTATTACTCTGCCTTCTCGGATAAAATTGAGTATCGATTTAACCGATGATCAGTTCTTTAATCTGTGTCAGAGAAACCGAGATTACCGATTTGAGCGGACAACATCAGGGGAATTACTAATCATGTCACCAACGGGTAGTGAAACGGGAAATCGCAATATTGAACTCGCCTATCAACTCCAAGCTTGGAGCCGCCAGAATAATTTAGGGATTGCCTTTGATTCCTCCACTGGCTTCAAACTTCCCAATGGTGCCGAGCGTTCCCCCGATGTCTCTTGCATACGCCGGGAACGATGGGAAGCGTTAACTCCGACACAACGAAAGCAGTTTGCCCCGATTTGTCCAGATTTTGTCGTCGAATTGCGTTCGGAAACCGATTCCCTGAAAGAATTACAAGAAAAAATGAGAGAATATAGGGATAACGGGGCAAAATTGGGATGGTTAATTGACCGTAAAAATAAGCGAGTTGAGATTTATCGTCCAGGAGAGGATGTAGAAATTCTCAACTCTCCGGCTACTCTGTCAGGAGAAGATGTGTTACCGGGATTTGTGTTGCATTTAAAGGGTATTCTGTAGGTGATTGTTGCTAGTGAGCAATTCTATACTAAAGCTCGAACATAACTTAAAATCCTTACCAGTAGGAGAGATAACGACGCCCCAGCTTCCGGAAAAACTTGTACGCGATCGCAGATTCCCGTATCGCCTTAATCTATTAGAGGAAAGGTATCAAGGGAAAATAGTAACCATGACAAAAGTAATCGTGATTACAGGTGTCAGCCGGGGTTTAGGGCGAGCAATGACCGAGGGATTTATCGCCCAAGGACATACAGTTCTAGGTTGCGCTCGAAAAGAGGCGGCAATTAAGGATCTCAATCGAACCTTTGGTCCTCCCCATAATTTTACCGTGCTCGATGTTGCCGATGAAGATCAGGTCATGGCTTGGGCAAAACTCCTCCTCAATGAGTTCACTCCACCGGATCTGCTGATTAATAATGCGGCAATTATTAATGATTTGGCGCCTTTGTGGGAGATTCCCAGCGAGGATTTTTCCCGTCTGATTGATGTCAATATCAAGGGAGTCGCCAATGTAATTCGCCATTTTATCCCAGCAATGATTGACAGGGGAAGCGGTATAATTGTCAATCTGAGTTCGGGTTGGGGACGCTCAACCTCTCCTCAAGTCTCATCCTACTGTGCCTCTAAATGGGCAATTGAAGGCATGACGCGATCGCTAGCTCAAGAATTGCCCAAAGGAATGGCGGCAATTCCCCTGAGTCCCGGTATTATCCATACTGATATGCTGGAAGTTTGCTATGGCGAAGCAGCGGCGTCTTATACGGCTATCCAAGATTGGGTCAAACAAGCAATTCCCTTCCTGCTGCAATTGACTCCTGCTGATAATGGTCAACCCCTGAGTGTCCCTGTATGATACAATAACGGGTTCGACTCTGTGTTTGGGTGAGGTCCCAATTATCTCGCTTAAGCTGAAAAACAGCAGGTAGCCCACAAAAGCGGGAGCTATATAAAGTTTAACAAATAAAGGCTTGGGAAACCTCGCCCAAATCAGCTAAAATCGACTAATCATGTCAAAAATTTGATAGTACGACGAAAGCAAAAAGACGAGATTGCCTTTCCTTAAGCTATGGGGAAATTACCGTTCAAAGAAAAACCCTGGACTCTAAACCAGGATTTAGTGAAGGATCAAGAATCAGGGAGGATTGAAAAGTAGTGGACAACGTTTATAAACGCCACTCTTATAAGGCAAACTTTGATCAAGCAGAACGTTACCAGACCCATTGGGATGAATATTTAATTATTCCAATATGGGAACGGAAAACAGGGCGTTGGACAGTAACGTGGCTAGAATCAGAACAGTTGCTTGAACCGACAATTATTGATCCCTTTGGCGGTTTTGATTTCCCTACAGCTCAAGCCGCGATATCGGCGGCAAAATCTCTCATTGATCATTGTTCAGATGTGGCGGCTCGGAATGCCATGGAAGATAGGCTGATAGAAATCTTAGAAGGGAAGGGATAAGCTTACTTTTCACAGCATATAGCCCAATCAAGGGAGGTGTTCCCTGCCTATGAGTTCCCGAAAACTAGGGTTTTCAGTAACCTACTGCCTAGAGGTTCAAACTAATTGTACCTGGGATAGACGCCAAGACTGTGCCAAAACTTAGAAGATTTGGTGGGATTAGCTTATCGGTTAATCCCTGGGCTAATTACAGTTAAAATTGTCTACATCACAGGAATTTGTTATGGAAACGCGACCTTTAGGCACTTCCGATATCAAAATCACACCAATTATAATGGGTACTTGGCAGGCGGGTAAGAGTGCCTGGGTGGGGATTGAAGACGCTGAAACGATTAAAGCCATCCGAGCCGCTTTTGATGCGGGTATCACGACGGTGGATACCGCAGAAATCTATGGCAATGGGCATTCCGAGCAGATTGTTGCCCAGGCATTATCCGATGTCCGTGAGCAAGTGGTTTATGCGTCCAAAGTATGGGTGGGGAATCTGAAACACGATAAACTTATCGAAGCCTGCGATCGCTCTCTGAAAAATCTTCAGACGGACTATATTGACCTGTATCAAATTCATTGGTCTCCCGGAACATTTAATACTGAGGTAGTGCCGATTGAGGAGCCAATGAGCGCCTTGAATAAACTTAAGGAACAAGGCAAAATTCGGGCAATTGGTGTATCGAATTTCTCCCGTACACAGTTAGAAGAAGCGGCTCAGTATGGGAAGATTGACAGTTTACAGCCCCCCTACTCCTTGTTTTGGCGGAAAGTTGAGCAAGATGCTCAACCCTACTGCATTGAGAATAATATATCAATCCTGGCATACTCCTCCCTTGCTCAAGGATTGCTCACGGGTAAATTTGGACCCGATCATCAATTAAGAGAAGGGGATAATCGTGCCAAGAATCGTCTGTTTCAAGGGGAAAACTATAAACGAGCGCAGCAAGCTTTAGATAAACTGCGCCCCATTGCTGAACGCCATGATTGCAGTCTTGCCCAATTATCCCTCGCCTGGTTAATTGCCCAACCGCAAACGAATGCGATCGCGGGGGCGCGTCATGAAGGACAATCCTCTAGTAACGCTAAGGCGGCTGAGGTAAAGCTATCCCCAGAGGAATTGCAAGAAATTGACGCGATCGGGCGTATTGTCACGGATCACCTAGATGATAATCCCGTGATGTGGGATTGGGATTCATAATAGATAAATAAGCAAGTTCTCGATTAAGAGAAGTAAGCCCAGATACCCGCCCGGAGTTCAAACTCCGGGCTAATAGCTTAAGTCCATTAAAATGGACTAAAACTCTGATCCAATCCTATGCCAGACGAGCTTGTTAAAAGATATAATTGCTGTGTGTTATTGGGATTCATTTGCCGGGGATGAGTTTTGTCGTTAGACTAGGGTGTAGAACCTTAAAACCTGCATTATTTATAGTGAAGACCAGTGCCCAAGACTGCCTATTCTCAGCGATTCAAACGGGAGTTAGACCCTGAGCAGTTGTTATCACTGCTTGGATATGACTTGAAATCTGATCCTGACCTCAAGAATTTATCAGGAGAACTGCGTGATGAAATTCATCGCGATTTGCTGTGTCCGGAATGCGGTGTAAGTGGTGGCGTGATAGTGTCGCGCTCAAAGTCTACGAAGAGCAACAAAGCGCTGAGACAGCCTCACTTTCGCTTTTTGGCGGGCGACAATAATAGTGCCCATCATCCACTATGTGACCACTATGACGATTCCAGTATCAAGAGTAAAAAAGAACAATTAATCGACTTCGGCAATGATAGATCGTTTGAAACCAGGATAATTCGTGAACTCGTTGCGAAAGGTATTGAACAAAAAATTATTTCACAACAAACTATTCGTGACATGCGCCAATGGTTTTTCGATACTAAAATTCGACATCAATTCACTATGGATGTGTCTCAAGATTCTCTTCAGTGGATTTTCAAAATAAGCGGACTGTTTTCTCATCGTGGAATACCATTTAAACCAATTCACGCAGAGTTGCCTAATTTTGATTGGAGACACGCGGCTATTCTACAGTTTGTTGAAGAGAACCGCCACTTGATCAATATAGTCCGTGATCGGTGGTGGGGTTATGACAAAAAGATAGAGAAAAGAGCCTTGAAGTTTGTTGAGCAAACTCAGGGTAAAACTGTTTTTGACGTGACGAAACTAGAAAAACAGTATAAAAAGACTATTGAACTAGCCTGTTTTATGGTGCGGAACCTACGTCTATTTGAGCGAAACCAGTACTTTGCCGAACAAGACCTACGCCTAGGTATAACAACAGGTGTAGTATCAGCTTTTGTTGCATTGTTACTCTATATAACTGATTGGGATGTTGACGCAGCGATCTCCAAACTAGTAGCGATTGTACAGGCTCCTACTCCTACTGATATGAATGCAGGCAATGTGATTGGTTTGAACCCTTTTCACGATTTTGCTGTATGGGCAAATATTATGAAAGCAAGAGAAGTGGCTCAGCATAGTTTCAACGGCTTTGATTACGAGGCTCAAATCGAGACTATTGAACAACGGTTGAAAAAGCAGTACGACGAGTGGAAAACTGCTAAAAGCTAATATTGAGCTGGCTGAATAAGTGTTATTGTGAGGGGAGACAATAGGCAATAGTGAAATAGACAAAGAACAGAGGAAGTTTATCGCTCTTTTGTCAATCTGGGAAAAGAACTATCAAAGCTGATTGCTGGAAGCCTTTGCTGTTAAGCATTTGGGTACTCAGAAACTAATAGAAACTCATGTCTTAGGGGCAAATTGTCAAACTCTCTCAGTGTCAGGGTTTCAGCCTTCGCTCTTCCGAAAGTGACAAAAGAGCGTTATAGCGCTTCGCGCTGGTATATTTACAAATTCAGATTCAACCTTGATGAGGACTAGCCACAGGTTCCGACAAAAGTCCTGACATCTCCAACACGCGCTCCGTCCAAACCCTTGCTTGTTCAGCAACATTGATGCGTTTTGCATCATCTGCCCAAATCTTTGACCAATGGAATTGCCACCGAGCGAGTTGAACTTGCAACTCAACCAACTCAGCTGCATGATCCATTCCAGCATCCATAGCTGTCCACTCAATAAAGAACTTGCTTTCTCTAATCAGATATTCCACAGCATTGCCATTAACTCCACTCTTAGTCAGAGATTTAATTCGAGCCAAGTTAGCCGCTAATCCACCTAGACGAGTTGGTACTTCGTCATTTAAATACCGCCCTTGTAAAGCCTTCCAGTCTTTCATACGCCTCCTAATAAATTCTGAACAATATTAGCAACTTGCTCCCGAATCCCTAGATCAAGGATTTCCATTGAACGGTTGTTTTGTCTCGGACGTATATTAATTAGAGATTCATAGGTTACCGTTTGGCTATCCGGATACCAGTCGGCTCCCCAAATGTTTACCTGCTCACTCCCGTCTTCGAGTAGCACTGTTTCACAATCAGCGTGGAACTCTCCACCACCAGCGAGAATTCCACGCTGAATATCTACTGCTAGCTTAATGTACAAACCAAGAGTCTCAAGCATTTCGTCAATTTGTTCTTGGGTAGCACGAGAACAGATTAGATGAATCATCAGTAGTGGTATAAGTTAAAACAGTGCATCTGGTTTCCAACATCGGTTGATCATACGTCTTATTCTAACCATGATGAATTTCTGGAAGTTCAGGTAACTTTCTTGTCAGTTTAATGTCCAATTTGAGTTTTTGGGTTGACATATTATTCCAGAGTGGTGGTGTGGCAAGACTATATTTTCAGGCTTTCTTGCGCCTAGAATCCTCAACCGCTTAATTATCATCCAGAGGCAATTCATGTTCGGGTGGTTCTAGTGAAAGTGGAGCATCTGTACTCGGAGGAACCACGACAAGGGGAGGGGGTGGTTCTAAAATCTTTTGCCACCCTTGAATTTGCACTTGAGCTGCATTATAGGCTTCGGTTCCCGAAGGAATCATTTTAGCCAGTCGAATCGCTTCAGTTAAGCTAAAAACGGCTCGATCTTGAGCTAGAGCCAACAGTTGATAACTCCAGCGATTAACCGCCGAGACAGCATCACCTCTAACCTTAGCTGAACTGGGAACTTGTCTGGCTAAGCGAATTGCCTCGGCAACGGCTTCAGGAGTTCCGGGAGTGGCAGCTTGATAGGCTTGTTGCAAGCGCTGTTGTCCCAAAACTTCTGTTTTCCAGCCCTTAATTAGGCTTTGTGCTTCCCCATAGAGTACCCGTCCCGATTTAATTTGTTCAGCCGCGGCGATCGCGGCGGGAAGATTGCCGGAGTTGGCAAGGGTGCGAGCGTTGTCAAGATAGGGTTGGTCTTGCAAACGTTGAACTGTGCGCGTCCAGTCATTAATCTTACTTTGCGCCTCTGAGTGAAGAGCGCGATTGGGAGCAATACGACGGGCTTCTTGGATTGCTTCTTGTAACGATTCTGCCCCGCCAAAGCTGGCAAGTTGGGTGGCGCGGTCAAGATAGGGTTGATCTTCTATGGTTTGAATGCGACGAGTCCATTGGCTAATCTCAGCCCTCGCTTCCTGGTAGCGGGGATTGCGGTTGGGAATCAGTCGAGCTTCTGCGATCGCAATCTGTAAATCGCTAATTAGCCCAGAACTGGCAAACGCCCTTGCCCGTTCCAGTCGAGCCACATCCTCAATTTCCCGTTGCCATCGATCAATTAATTCTTGACCTTTATCATACAGAGGACGATCAGTACCCAGTTTCTGAACTGAGGCGATCGCGATTTCTAAATCCCCAACGCTTCCAGATTCAGCACTGGATAGGGCGTTGGCTAAGTCAATCAAATCTGCCTTGACGTCTGGTAATTTCACACTAGCGGGCAACTTATTGGCAATCTCTAACACCCCTTGCCAATTCCGCTGTTCTAAGCGACTTGTCGCCAGTTTGAGTAACTTATTCCCACACTCAGCAATCAAATCTTGAGCCTCTTTGTAGGCAAAACTCTTGGGCGTAATTTTCTCAGCGGCTTCAATCGCCTTTAAAATATCATCGACTCGACCCGTTTTACTCAACCGATAGGCTTCATCCAACTTCTGACTATCGTCTCGTCCGATTTGAATCAAATCCACGAGTTGGTTGTATTTAACGGCTGCCCAATACTGATTATCTATCGTTGTCAGCTTAACCGCTTCTCGAAACGCTAACGTCCAATTCGACTGTCTGAGTTGTTCCTCGGCTTGTTCATAAATCCCTGAAGCCTTTTGCCATAGAGTTTGCCACGCCTCAATTTGTTCTTTGACCAATTTAAACGCAGGAACATCTCTCGGAATCCGGTTGGCAATCTCAATCGCTTCCTCTAGCTGACCGGCTTGAAACTTTTCTTCTCCAATCGCTAAAATCTCTACAGACCACTCTTCGATATGGCGGTTAATTTCCGGGCGCAAGGGGTGGTCTTTAGGTAAAGCGTCTATGAGCGCGATCGCTTCTAACAAATCTTTGGTGGTGCGTTTATTTGCCGCAAGCTGAGCGCAATACAGACGCACTGATGCCGAAGCTGTGGGCCAAAAAATCGAGGGACAATTTGGCACAGCAGGTAGCTTCAGCAAAAGGGCAACGGCGGAAAATCCTATCCCACCCGAAACCAGAATAATCACCGCCACCCAAAATGCCCAGCCGCCGAACGTAAAGCGTCGTCTTGGTTCTTTGGGCTGTTTGGGAGAGGGTGGGGCTGGCTTCGTCGCCACCTTTGGGGGAGTGGTTTGACGATAAGACGCTGAATGTCCGACCTGATGAGGATTGACAGCACTCCTCTGGTGTTGCAAATCTTGACTCCAACTGGGTTGGGCAGACCAGGTAGCATGCCAATGATCGGGCACTTCTCGTTTTCTACTCATAACTCACTCCACCACTCGCTACGCCTAATGCTGTGGGTTTTATAGCACCCTCAGTTCTTGCCATCCTACTCTCGTTAGACAGAAAAATCCATACTCTTTTTGAGACTTTATTGGGAATGGGAGCAAGGGCAACCGCTGTTACGATGAGGAAGATTGGTCATAAGTTTAATGGCTAATGCCATACCTCCTTGAGAGAAAACTATCAAAATTGGGGTTCAGATATAGACAGACTAGAGGTGGTCAACTCTCACCTTTCCCATTCCCAATTCCCCTAACCCAATCTCGATGAAACGGACTCAGCCCTTAAATCATCAATCAGTCGAGCCAGTTCATCTCCACTCGCTTGGTAAACTTCTCCACAGAAATGGCAAGTCGCTTCAGCGCCTTCGTCTTTTTCAATCATATCCCGAAGTTCGGCTTCACCTAGCATCTTCAGCGCTCCCAACACCCGATCAAACGAGCAACCGCAGTCAAAACGTACCATTTGGATTTCTGGCAGAATGACCAAGCCCAAATCACCCAAAATCTGTTCAAAGATAGCCGGTAACGTTTTACCTTCCTGCAACAGGGGTGTGAATCCGGATAGTTTAGCAATGCGAGATTCCAAAATTTGCACCAAGGACTCGTCTGTCGCCGCTTTGGGTAAGATTTGGATTAATAACCCTCCTGCGGCGGTTACGCCTTCAGCACCGACAAATACACCCACCATCAGTGCTGATGGGGTTTGTTCGGACGTGAGCAGGTAATGAGCAATGTCGTCACCAATTTCTCCCGAAACCAGTTCTACGGTACTGGAGTAGGGATAGCCATACCCCACATCCCGGATTACATAGAGATAACCGTCATGCCCAACTGCACCGCCAACATCGAGTTTGCCAGATCCGTTGGGCGGTAGTTCAATGGCAGGGTTATCCACATATCCTCTAACCGTACCATCTAATCCTGCATCCACCAAAATCCCGCCCAAAGGACCCTTTCCCTTCACCCGAATATTTACTCTTGACCCTTCACGCTTCATACTAGACGCCAACAATAAGCCGGATGACATGGTGCGCCCTAGAGCAGCAGTGGCGACATAAGAGAGCTGATGGCGCTGGCGGGCTTCTTCGGTGAGGCGTGTGGTAATCACACCGACGGCACGAATACCTCCTTCTGCTGCTGTGGCGCGAATTAACTGATCAGCCATGGAAAAACCTTACACTTCTTAACATACTCCTTTTTTATTTTAGCCAGACCATTAGAAGCCTTACGTCTCTACCGAAGTGTTCGTTTATCCTAGAGACTCCTCCGCCGGAACCTCTCTACTAAATTCTTCTGTGTCCTAACCGATGTCAGAGGTTGCTATAGTTAAGGTTTACACTCAACAGCAACAGACCTATCGTTTTTGGACAAAGATTATGTTGGGAACCTTTCAACAAAGTCACCTCCGCATTGAACTCGAAGCCCCCCATAATGTGATCCGAGACAGTCTGCTGCATTCACAGAAACTGCGCCAGTGGTTGCCGACTCAGCGCCTTTGCGCCGGACTACCGGAACAACTCCATCCAGGATTAACCTTCACCAGTTGGATAGGTCCAGTTTCCATCCAACATCAGGTGGAGGTGGCTGAGTCTAACGGGTTGCGACTGCTATTGAGCCAGGGAATCGATGGCTATCACGAATGGTGCTGGGGTGAAGGATGGGTACAGTCTCGTTTAGAAGGTGTGTCTCTGTTGCCGTTAAATCTCGCTCAAACCCTGAATTTGCTGCGACTACGGGAATTTATCGCCGCCGAGCAAGGATGATAGGAGGAGTGGGAAGATGGGGGAGCTTGTAGAGACGTGCCATGGCACGTCTGGGAGCAGGGGAAGCCGGGGGAGGGAATTACCAATGAACCATGAACAATCAACAAATGACATCCCCACCGCTAGCTTGAGTTTTTCTCCCGACTCAACGTCGCTTTAATTTTTTGGGGATCACGATATTCATCCGATTGTGAAAGTCTTCCTGTACCTTGTGACTCAAGCGGCGAGACACTTGTCGGACGATTTGCCCCAATAGGCGATCGCCTGTACTCTGGATCAAGGATTGGGGTAATTTGTGGATAAACTTGGGAAACCGCACACCAACAGTTAAATCAAGCTCCCACTCGATACGGGTAATGGTGGGGGGAAGTTCTATCCCTTCAAGCTGTTGCTCAGAAAAATACTCGTGAGTTGGAATCGGCACAAACCCTTGAGTCGCCTGAAAGTCAACCTCATAGCCGGGAGGATTGTAACCGGGAACGGGGATCGTCTGAATTTTATAGATCCCATCCTGGCGCGGGAGTAGTTCTAGTCCAATTTTTGGCTCAACTTCGTAGCCGAATGACCCAAAGCGCCCTATCGTTAAAGCATAACCATTGGCTCCAATCGGTTCAGCATTCATCGGCTGGGCGCAGTCACGAAACCACTCCTGGTGAGTATCCAGATAAGTCGTTACTTGTTCCGGTTCGGCATACATCTCTACACCATTTTGGAAGTGACCGTAAAACTGAGTCAACTCAGGCGCTAATTGGCATGATTGGGACTCGTCCCTCTCATCCTCGGTAAAAGTGGATTGGGTATCTAGATGCACTGGCTCGATTGCGATGGGTTGCTGGTTAAGGAATTGGGACTGCATAATTGCTCCACGGTGTCAGTTAGGGTTGGTGCCTATTGCTAGGATGCCCACTGGCGATTGTTCATTCTCTCTTTCATCTTCACGAATTTACGGTATAAATCTGCACATCTGGTAAAACTTCATTGATAATTTATAGAATTGAAAAGAGAATGTTAAGGTATCGAATCAAAAAATACGGGCTCTTTACAGCATAACTTGTGTATCTTGCCGTCAACTCTCACTGTTGAAGGAAATTTCTAGATGAAAGCATTGGTCGCCGGAGCGACAGGTCAAACAGGACGCCGAATCGTCAACGAACTGGTCAAACGCAATATCCCTGTCCGCGCTTTGGTGCGGAACTTGGAGAAAGGACAGGAAATTTTACCCCCTGAAGCTGAGTTAGTCGTTGGGGATGTATTGAAGCCTGAGAGTCTCAGCGCTGCTTTGGGAGATAGCACTGTCGTTTTTTGTGCGACAGGTGCTACTCCTAGCTTCAACCCCCTAGAACCCTACCAAGTAGACTATGAGGGGACGAAGAATCTGGTCGATGTTGCCAAAGCCAAGGGCATTGAGCATTTTGTCATGGTTTCCTCACTTTGTGTCTCCCAACTGTTACATCCCCTAAATCTGTTTTGGCTGATTTTGGTGTGGAAAAAGCAGGCTGAGGAGTACCTCCAGAAAAGCGGCTTGACCTATACCATTGTGCGACCTGGGGGGCTGAAAAATGAAGATACTCCTGATCCTGTGGTCATGTCATCAGCGGATACACTATTTGATGGGAGTATCCCGCGCACGAAAGTGGCACAGGTTTGTGTCGAGGCGCTATTTCAAGCCGAGGCGCGTAATAAGATTGTCGAAGTGATTGCCCGTCCACAAGGGAGCGATCGCACTTGGCAAGAACTATTTGCAAATGTCGCCTAATCCAACTGTAGAGACGTTACATCGAACGTCTCTACAGTCTATGGGATCGAATTTTAAGCCTTATGTTATGAAACGTCTAATTCAGTGGATTAATATATTAATTTTAATGATCCTATTCCTCGAACTGCGTGAAGGATATCAACAAGGGGAATGGAGTTTTCACAATCCCAGAGGTAAAAAGGGGACTCAACCTTTAGTCATGCGAGGCGGTGATCCTTATATTCGGGCGCTGATGCGAACAATTTCGGCAAGTGAGGCAAATGTTTCTCAACCTTATTCGGTACTGTATGGAGGGGAGCATGTTTGGGATTTGAGTGATCATCCCAATCGATGTGTGCCCATTGTGGCAGGTCCCAATGTGGGGAATTGTACCACCGCCGCCGGACGGTATCAGTTTATTAACACGACTTGGTATGACAAAGCCAAACGCTATCACCCTCAACATTGGCAATTGTTGTGGTGGAGTAACTATAGCTTTGAGCCACAATATCAGGATGCAGTCGTTTATGCTTGGCTGAGTGATCCGCAAGCGTGGGGAATGGATATTTCCCAACAATTGCGCCAAGGTCAAGTGGATCAAGTATTGCGGCGGTTATCGGGAACTTGGACGAGTTTAGGTTATGGTATAGAAACGAATTCAATGTCTCGATATTTACCGGGGATTTATCAGCGGATTCTTCAGGAAGAACTACAACAAAGCTGAACCAAAGTCAACAATAATGTTATATTTATAACTCCTAAGTCAAGTGCTGGGGCGGGTTTAACCCGGTCAATTTAACCTAAAACTGCTAAACAAACTGCTCTTATTTAGAGTATGATAATCTTCTAAATAGTTTTTATTGTATTGAAGCATTCTGCCCTATCTCTAGTAAGTATTCAATCGAACTTGATATAAAATGCAGAATCAATCACAGGAACAAATCAGCGCCCGCGTTTTCATTTCTGGAGAAGTTCAAGGCGTTGGCTATCGTCTTTCAACAGTCAGTGAAGCCCGTCGATGTGGTGTAAATGGTTGGGTGCGAAATTTACCCGATGGTCGAGTAGAAGCGGTGTTTGAAGGGAATAAATCAGGAGTTGAGGAAATGATTAATTGGTGCCATCAAGGTCCTGCTGCTGCTGTGGTGAAAGATGTGGCGGTAGAGTATGAGGAACCGGAAGGGTTAAATCATTTTGGATATAGAAACAGCTATCCGGCTGAATAAAACAAGCATAAGTTAGAGCCTTGAGCAATAAAATATAATACCAGGTAGGGTGGGTTAGGCGGTAATTCAATTCAAAAAATCACCATTTAATTCGGTGTCCGCCGTAACCCACCAATCACAAGACTTGTAGTATATTAATTAACAATACTGTGGAAATTGGCGCAAAGGGATTTTCGCGATCGCACACCTGTGATACCAAATCCGCCTTTATTACCCCCTTTTGCCACGGCGATTGAAATCGCTGCTACACAAACAAAGTCCGCCTGCGCGGACTGGGTTATAACGGGGATAGCTAACCCGGATTTGTTATGATTTACAAACGCTGTCCCAGTTTCAGCCAGGAGAATACCTGTTCAACGGTTAGCTGTAGACTTAGGAAATCTGGCACAGGTAGTCTATCCTCTGGTTGTCGCATAATTTCTGGTAATTGGTTGGGGTAAAAACAGATTACGGCTTTCTCATCGGGGTCAATCAACCACCCCAACCTGGTTTGATGTCTGAGACAGAATAAAATATTATCTGTCACCTTTGTTTGTGACTGGTCTGGTGAGAGGATTTCAATCGTCCAATCTGGAGAACATTCAAATACGTTTGCCACTTCTCCATCAGCATCGAAGGGAATTTTGTCCCATCGAAAGACGGCAACATCTGGCACAATAGAGCGTCCGCCAAACGTGCAGCGTAATTCGGGGAAAGCGTAAGCGATTTTTTCAGGAAATCCCACCTCGTTTACTGTGTTTGCGAGGCATATTTGTAGAGTGCTGTGTTTCCCTTTTGGTATGGGTTTTTGATAGATTTTACCGTCAATAAATTCGCTAGCAGATTTGGTTTCGGGAAGTTTTAGAAAGTCAGCTAGGGTGAGTAATTTAGTTGTTGTTGTCATGGTTTATTTTGGACATCAGGAGAACAATTTGCAGAATTGGTTTGTCAAGTCTCTTTTTCAAGAGTCCCCGTATGTGTATAGATTATTCAAACCTCTTCGTCTGATAGCAAATTCCGAAAGTCTATGCCACGAACTAGCCAGCGGTTGATTAAGTCTTTTGCTGCTTTGCGAGTCTTTTCGTCTTCACATTGAAGCGCAGTAGATAGAATTATGCGGCTAGATTCCTGATCCAGGTAAATCAGGTCAAGAGTTCTATCAGCTATTAAGCGCAAGCACTCAAATGCATCCAGTGGCTGGGAGGGAGCGAGGGCAGCAATATGGCGGAGTATAGAATCATTATTTACATAGTTAGCTAATCTTAGAACTTCTTTTAGCTGAGTGATAGCCCAGTTATTATCAAACTTTCCTGAAGCAAACCACTTCCCAAACGTTTTCAGTTCCGATGTGTGTAAATCAGGGGCTGGTGAGCTTCGAGCCATGCTAACGCGCCATTCCCAAAACTGTTTCAGCCGCTCTAAATACTCAGGCTCAATCGTGGATTGATTATTGGACACCAGCCATCCGATACGCCTCATGAAGTATTGCCGATGCTGCTCTGGAGCCTTTGCAAAGAAGCCTTCAAGTAGGTTATCCGACTCACCAAGATTCAGAGTTCCGTTCCAGTAGAACTGCATCAGATGTTCAGCTAGACTTTCACCAGATTCTGGCAGATGCTGCCATTCGTAAATAGACTTATCAATTTGCTCAATGGCATGACTATACTCTTCTCGCAGGATATTGAACAGCTTGGCATCAGGAGAATGGTAAGTAATGTAGCCTTCCCAAGCAGCGTCGCGCAGTTCTCGAAGGGATTCATCTTTAGGAAAAATCATCTCCACGTTTTGGGTAGTCCAGTCTAAGTCTAGGGTCAATAGAGACTGAAATCTATAGCCGTAGACAGCTTGGATTACTGGGGATGAATCCTTGTTGCTAACTAGATGAGACTCCAGAATTTCCCTCACTTCCGGCATTTTATCAAAATTCTGCACTGCCTGTCCCTCACCATCTGAGTGCTGTTGTACCCAAAAAGCATAGTGAATGACTGTATGCATTGCCGCGCTGCTAGTAATATTAAAGGATAGATTGATCAGTTTAGAGCTATGGTAACTATTGTCGCAAAGAATAGACTTTGAGTGGTCATTGAATAGTGGTCTGAGTACTTCCCAAAATTCACGACGTAAGTGAAATGGAATTTCATTTTTACCTGTTACTTCGAGACCAACCTTAAGCAAGTCAACCACTACCTCACCAGCCCAACTCCAATCTGAATTGTGGCGAGCTTCTGAATTAGAGTATTCAGAGTTGGCTTTTGACTGTTCTAATACCCAACTACAGAAGTCGAGCATCAATGACCAGGATAATTGGGGCTTTTCCTCTTCTCTTATTCCTGTTTCTTGACGTAATGCACTTAGTAGCCCCGAAAAAATAGCAGCTATATACCTCGGTTTTAAATCCTTGAACTTTTCATTTTGGAGAACAAAACGCTCAGGATTGCTCTCCACTAGCCTTGTCAATTCCTGTCTCAATTTTTCGCTTAACTGATCGGGGAAGAATTCTCCAGATGAAGGTTGCCATGTGTCTAGGTATGAAATCAGCTCTTCATCACTCATCAAAGCCAGTTCTGTAGCCTTTGTTAGACTTGAATAATCTTCCTGGTCTGGAGTATACACATCAAACACAAGTTCTCGAAACTTAGGTTTGCCAAGTTCGTCAACTAAATTTTGATATTGTTGTTGCCACTCTGAGGAAAGATGCTCACTGATAGGGGTTAGCTTATTGCGCTGCCAATATTTCTGGTGCAACTCTCTTTTTTTCTGGCTCCTCAGAGAGAGTTTGTTCAAATCAAAACCCTCTGCAATCCAACTGAGAATCTTCTGCTGCTCCTCTGGAGCAAGGTAGGCAAAACGTTCCTTTAACAGAAGTACATATTCATAGTCCTCTTTTAAGTCTGAGTTACTGAATCGCTGATGGTTGGTCAGATGTTCAACAACAAGGTCTGGAGCCACATCTGGACACTGACGAATTAGGTGAAGCGCCATGCGCTGAAAAATCCGCCAGTTGTAGCTCTCAAGACTTTGTACCAAACCTCGCACTTTGGTTGGCTCATTCTTAGCAATCTTTTCTGTAATGTCTCGGACTACATTTACTAACAGATTTCTTACATCTGAAAGATTTTGATGATGCTCTTCAATAGCAGATCGCCAACTACGAGAGTGATCTTCGGAGCTATCATCTTCTTTATGAGATTGCGATAGACGAACTGCATTATCAAGTAGTTCACACAGCAGTTTTAAGGTGTCTTCTTCTGCTACTTCTCGTAATTTGGGTACGTATTCGGTGAGAATTTGCCTGTAATAGTAGTCATCGCAGCGTGTGCGTACTCGCGTCAGATAGTCGCCTTCTTGATTTGGCATCACAGCGAGAAGTTCACGAGCTAACTCCAGCGCAGCATCCACTTGCTCACTTTCAGCAAGATAGACAATCAGCTCACCTAAGTTTTCTAGAAGGCTGAAGTAAAGATTATCTTGCTCTTTGAGCCACTTTGTTTCTTGTTCTACCCAACGTGCAGCTAGTTCTGGTGGCATTGCACAAGCTGCTTCTGCCAAGTCTTCATGTACTAAAA
The DNA here is from genome assembly GCF_040223135.1 of Coleofasciculus sp. G3-WIS-01. Lineage (NCBI taxonomy): Bacteria > Bacillati > Cyanobacteriota > Cyanophyceae > Coleofasciculales > Coleofasciculaceae > Coleofasciculus > Coleofasciculus sp. G3-WIS-01. The sequence continues at coordinate 27,011 of NZ_JAVJZI010000048.1, read as the reverse complement.
TATTTTTTGTCCCCGTTTTTAGAATTTCCTGGGCAATCTCTAGAACTATTTCGGGTTTTTGAGAAGCCATCCGTACTAGGTAGCGGGACTGAGACCAAGGGGGACAACCTATCCCACCACGTTCAAGGTCTACTTCTGGCTCAGGCGGATTTTTAAAGAAACCTTTCTGCCAAAGTGGATTTAGCCATCCTGGAGCTTTTAACTGCTCAAAGAAGTATCCCAGGCCAGCACGACTATTGGGAATATGAAGACGAAGTGTATCTAGATCTTTTTTTTCTGGCTCAGATTTTGTCAGCAACTCGTCTAACAGACGACGGATGTCAGAGTAGCGAGTTTCAAATCTGTCAAGAACTTGATCTAAAACAGCTTGTATATCACTCCAAAACTGCCTAAATTTTTCATCAACTGGACGTGGTGATGCTAGGTCATCGCGATGTGCGCGTCTGTGAAGTCCATACTCGCTATTTCTACCAGGCAAGCTCAACCACTTCCTAGCTACATCCGATGTTTCAGGAATTTCGAGTGCCTGTAACACAGCCTTAATTTGAGCCTTGTGCGTATCGTCACCTGAAGCTTTCTTCTTTTTTGATGGCTGCTCCGATGGCTCCCAGAAAGGCTTTAATACTGCACGCAGGGAACTCTCAATTTCTCGCAATGAGTGACCGACAAAGTGTGTTGTAGATTCCAGTGGTAGCTCCATCTCCATGAGACGGCAGGCGTCACGCCAAAAAGCAGCCGCTCCGGGACTGACAAGGGAGTTGAGCCTGCCATAGATTCGCTCTTGCTGTGGATTGCTGAAGTTAGGGGAGTCCATTCTCAATGAAGCAGACGCTGAAACAATTTGTAGTATCCATACTACTTTAGCATTTGGAAGCTAAAACGAATGTTACTGACTTAAGCATTTATAGTCAGCGATGCAAGCGCTTATGGCGAAGACAGCGCAACTACGAACGTGGGTGTTAGTGCCATTCCTCTTAATCCGAACTTTGATTTACCAAAGTTTCTCGAATTCGCTGGCGAAATAAACGCACGACTGCTCGTTGTCCCATTTTCTTACTCTGCTCAATTAATCCAGGAATTTCGTTAATGGGTAGAAATGAAAACGTCGGACTTTGCTGAGTTTTTTCGTATTGTCCCTCTATCAGTTGATAAACCTCAAGCCTATTCTGGTGATATCGCCAAATTTCTGGAACACCAAGCTCGGCATAGAGTTTAAATTTATTGATGGAAGAATTTTTATAATCGGACTCAACTACTAAGTCAGGCGGTGGGTCATCGGGTAGATTAATTTTGTCTTGACCTCTGACCCTACTTTCATTTTGAATGTAAAAACAGGTGTCAGGTTCAACAGCACGGGTTAAGTCTTCCCGTTCCAATGTTAAAGCACCAAGACTTCTCAACTCAATGCCGAGTTCGTCTACTATAACTTCAATAAAACTCTCTAGCAGTCGTTTAGGTTCTTCGTGTTTGGGTAGTGGCATCCGGATTTCTAATATTCCCTGGTCATAAGCTATCCTCCAAGCCCGATTATCTCCTACATCGTGCATTAAAGCTTGATAGGTTTGCCAACTAACCCCTCTGAGTGTAACGATTGGTTCAGCGCGAACTTGCGGTTGTTCTGTTGTTGATGTTGTTGTCACCGTCTAACCCACCATTATTAACTGTTTCAATTGTAGGGGCGCAAGGCTGACGCCCAGAAAACTGTCGTAGAACAATACAACTAATCACCAGTTAACCTATCGAATAGATTTAGTTGTTTGCTGTCAGAGACGACACTATTTGTTTTTTTTGTAGCTTTTTTATGGTGTTTTTTTTCTCTTCGATTTACTGGCTTTACCCCATAGTCGTTAAACAGAATAGTCTGTTTATGTTTCGCTTTCATGATGATATCTTTTGGTTGAATTGACCGACTTGTTGTTATCTTTCCATTTCGCATGACGAGAATCTCTCCATCATCTAGAAGATAATTCACTGCATCCACATACATCAGCTTAGTCGCCGGATTTTCTTGTAGAGTTTTGTTGAATAGCTCTTTAAAGTTAAAGGAAATATTATCATTTTCGTATATAAACTTTATTAGTTGTTCATTTAATCTATTAACACAATATTCTCGATTTTGTTTGTTGACATCAAAAATCCTAAAATTTTTAACAAGATCATCGTAAGTCCTGTAGCCAATACCATATACTCCATAGTGGAACTGATACTCTAGATTATTCTGAAGCCAGGTCGTATCTTTCATGACGCTTAAGGCTGTTGCATTGCTAGAAGCATGAATGAGATAATAGTAAACAGATTGACGATCCTTGATCAAGGCAAAAGTGTGTAGAATTTGAGCATTGCCTTTTTCTCGGAATAGTTTTAGAACTTGATCTCTAAGATATCCCTGCCTATGCTGAAAATCTTTTGAATCGGGAATATTATTATAATAGTCATCCACTCCAAATTCTTTAAGAAAATTCTGATATATAGGATCATCTCTTCTACCTAATATTCTTACTAGACCCGATAGCATATGATTGAAGAGTACTTCTGATCGACCTAGGTCAATAATTTTTTTAACAATTTCTGGAGTAATATCTAACCCAAAGGGATCTAAGAAGAAAAAAGAGTGACCTTTTCTCTCTATAATACGGTGTAAACAATAGTCGAGTTTTTCGTGAAAATTACCAGTAATAATTTCACATTTACCAGATTCGATATAGTTCTCAAAACCTGCATTCTTAAGCTGTAAATTTAAGCAAGCAGTATGGTCTGGGTCATTATCGATGAAGATAAATTTAACATCTAGCTCCTGATAAGGCTTACGCTCCTGAACATTCCTCAGTCCCTCTTCAACTTTGCGGATCATGCGAAGCGACGAACCTTCCCATAATTGGTTCCCATCAGTGTACATTCCTCCACCACAGAAACCATCCACTAAGGTGACAGTTCTAACCCCATATTTGCCATGTCCCGTTAGCGTCTCTACCCACCTCTGAGTGTAATCTCCAAGTACCTGATGTTTGATTTTAGTATGAGGCTGTATCTCAGGTAAGTGAGTACCATCAGCACTCCAGTAGCAACTATTGTTGTGGCTTGCTCTATCCTTCTTGCTCATCATATTTTTTGTATAAAATACTACATGTTCTCTGTCTCAGTATCCCCTTGGATAGATCCTATAGAGATCAATGCTTACATAATCTTGGTTTGCCCAAGTCATACGCTAATGTCAAGTGTAATTTACTTAACTTAACAGTTAAAGACACTTGATTTTGAGTTAAAGTCGAACTTGTAAGTGCCAAGGTTCTACCCTAATATTAGGATACATAGATAGTATATTTATACCATAATGGCAGTTGTCAAAGGTACCGAAGCTATTACTAATCCTCTTCAAGAAAGCGCTTTAAACAAGAAAGCACTTTGTGACTACGTTATCAATATTGCGTCAGGATGCTTACACGGCTGCACATTCTGCTATGTTCCGTCTACACCAGTTATTCGAGCGAGACAATCTCACTTAGCAGAGAAAGGGGTAGCTAATCCCCAAATGAACTGGGGACAGTATCTTTTTATTCGAGAAGAGGTTCCCGAAAAATTAGAGAAAAAATTAAGCAGAAAGAAAGTTTGGCGTGAGACGGCTTCTGGAAGAGGGGTTGTGCTTTTATGTTCTGGAACTGATCCCTATCAGAACAAGGAGACTGCTAATGTAACTAGAAGAACCATTGAAGTGTTACTGAAATATGATAAGCGAATTAGGATTCTCACTCGTAGTCCATTATGGCTCGAAGATATAGATATCCTCAATCACCCAAATGTAACTGTTGGGATGAGTATTCCTTTTATAGATGATGAACTTAGTCGATGTATTGAACCTCACTCCCCTCCTCCTAGCGAACGATACAAAGCACTTTTAGAGGGATACAAACATGAATGTCGCTTGTATATCGCCGTGGCCCCGACTCCACCTCAGTTAACCTTTAAAGACTTGCTTGAATGCTTAGAGCATTTAATGAAGGTTGATCCCGAGGTAATTTTTTGGGAGCCAATAAATGCCCGTGGTAGTAATGGGCGAAGAATGAAGTCGGCTGGATTAGACTTTGTTGACTTAATCATGGAAAAAAAATCCTGGGCAAAGCACTTTATAAGACAGTGGGGTGAAATTGAGGATGCAGCAGATAAATTAGGTTGTATCGAAAAACTTCATATCTGGCCAGACTCAGAGCTAATAAATTTTGTTGATAAATCTTTACTTGAATATTGGTGGTACAGACCAACCGTAGAAAAATGGAAAGATGTAAACAGCACTCGTGACGGCAAAAATCAATCTAATAGACCTTATCTTAAAAATTATACTCAGCTTTCTTGACTATAAAACTATGAACTAGATTACTAGTAGCGTGCGTGGCACACCGTAATTGGGTCAATTAGAATTGTAGGGGCGCAAGGCTTGCGCCCAGAAAACCTGCAAGGCTGGAGATCATGCCAGTCGTTCTATCCTACAGCGAGAGGAAGAATGATGACACTGGCGTTCCGCCTGAACGTCTCTACTAAACTAAATAATCATCTAATAGTCAAAAAAATTAGGCTGATACTGACTACAGCGTTTTTTCATAAATTCGATACGTCTTATAAATTGTCCCCCCCGACGCTTCAATCAACTTACGAGACGGGAAATTATCTTCCCAAACCCAACCCAATTCTGCTCGCTTATAGGGCTTGCCTTTCTTAATTCCCCCTTGCATTCCCAAATAAATTAACGCCAGAGGCACCATTTTACGGCGATATTCTGGCAATGAAGCAATCGCAATTACCCGTCCTTGGTCAATCTGGCGACGATACCAAAGAAACTTAATAATTCCTAGCCAGTTTAGTTTCCCCTTAACCTGTTTTAGAGGAATATTATAGTCCGGTAATCCCATAAAAAAGCCGATCATTTCACCCTTGTCTTCGGCTATGGGAAAAACATCTGGATCAACTAAACTCTGTAATGACTTGGCTTCTTCTAAAAATTCGGCTTCCGTTCTCGGCGCAGAACTCCAGTTGTTGGCAAAGGCACGGTTAAAAAGGTGATAAAGGCTGCTACAATCTTGTTCAAATCCTTCGCCTTTGGTTCTAATTGGACGAAAGGTGATACCCGATTTACAAGCAATCTGATAGGCTTTCTTGAACTTATCCGATAAAGGCTTATCTAGGGGAAAATCATAAGCATAAGTATCCTTAGCTTTCTGCCAGCCCTCTTTTTCCAAAAATTCGGGATAGTAGGGGGGATTATAGGGCATCATTACCATGGGCGGTGTATCAAAGCCATCGACCAAAAATAAACAATTATTGTGGGTTGACAAATCAATCGGTCCCCGCGCCACAGTCATCCCTTGTTCCCGCAGCCACTGACAAGCCGCATTTAGGAGAGATTGCGCGATCGCAAAATCTTTGACACACTCAAAAAACCCAACTAAACCAACCCTTTTGCCCTCTCGTTCAATTAACCGTTGATTCACCGCCGCCACAATTCGTCCCACCGCTTGGGAAGGGTGGGACGAGTCCATGGCAATAAATTGCTGTAATTTTCCGTAGCTAAAAAAAGGATTATCGGGGGCAAACTGCTTCGCCACATCGCTACGCAGGGGTGGCACCCAATTAGGGTCATTCCCATAGACTCGTGCGGGTACATCCAGAAACAATTCCTGGTCTGCTGGAGTTGCTACAGCCCGAATTTTATCCTTTGTCATTTTTCATTTGTCCCAGGACAAGTTAGGCACTAATCATGGGTTTATATAATAAATCCCGTGTTGCCACCATCGCGGCGACTAATTTATCCATTTCCTCCTTGGTATGCAGGGCATTTGCCGTCATCCGGATGCGAGGTTTGGCAATAAACCAGATGGGTGACACCCAAATCCCATGGTTCTCTAACATGTAACGACCAAATAATTTTGGATTAATTTCTGAGGGTAAAATTACCGGGATAACATTAGTTTCACCAATGGCATCAAATCCCGCTTCAACTAAGCGCGATCGCAAGTAGCGAGTATTTGCCTGAAGCTTTTTCACCATATCGGGATGACGGCGCACCTGACGAACGCTCTCTAAAGCAGCGGCTGTTAGGGGTGGCGACAAGGAAACGGTGCCGATAGACGTGGGAGAAACATTTAACAGAGGAATCAATTCTGGCACATGGCTACTAATTGCTGCCCCCGCTGACGCGGCAAACTTAGAGAATGTAGTCATAATCAGCGGCACAACACCTTGCTCAATCGCGTATTGTGGTAGGATGCCAAAATGTTCGTAAACACCGCCACCCGTCGCCCCTATCGCCCCACTTGCATGTGCCTCATCCATAACCAAGACACTGCCTTCGTAATTTCGCAGCACCTCGATCATATCGGGGAGTGGGGCAATATCCCCATCCATGGAAAACACTGCATCAGAAATCACCATAATCCGATCATGGGGGCGAGCATAACGACGCAGTTTACGGGATAAGTCCTCTGTATCACAGTGGCGATAGGCTCTCACCCGCACACGCGGACTATGACCAAATAACTTTCCTGAACGAGTTCCCGCATTGACGACTGCTGAGAGAATACAGCCATGGTTAAGGACATCGGTCAAAATCAGCGTCTCACGGGTATGCTGAAAACCAGCAACCGGGATAGCTAGATGGCAGAAGGCATCCATCAAGGCTTGCATCGCCATCCAAGCATTTAAAAAGAGTTGGGTATGGGGCAGGTGCTTAAACTCAGAAATCTCTTGTTCGAGCTGTCGATGTAAATCAATGCGACCACTCAGGACTGAGGTTGAACTGTTGGACGTACCGTATTGAAAGATAGCATCAACCGCTGCTTGGCGAACCGCCTCGTTCTGAACCAAACCCAAAACATCATTCGTACAGAACGTTAGAACCGTCTGACGCTTTCCTGTGGCGACTGATTCTATCTCGACTAAATTACCTTGCTTTTGATGACAGACATATTCGTCGGGCGCTAATCCACTTTCGTACCACCGCTGAACGTACTCTTTGACAACTTCCACAACCTTACTCCTCTCACCTTTTCCTAGATAGACTACCGCTTCTAGATAAAAACGTGTGTTTTTCTCTTAAATTTAAGTGATTATCCCGACTGAATAGCAAGCTCCATGTTGGCGGTTTTATAGAGTACACGGTAATCCTACATAATACATGGTGATTGGACTGAGCGGCTTATGACAGACAATAACGCTGGCACATTGGCGAACGCTGTTGTTGGTGCGTTTTTAATTTCTGCTCTAGCAGGGTAGCATAAAATTCAACCCCCTGCTGGATTTGTTTTCATCTCCAGCTCCATGTCTAGGGTTTGGTTGCTAAAGCCCGTTCATCGTATACCTCGTGAGACTCCGGGTGAGCGCGAAGCAACCCGGAGAGGGATAGATGTCAAATCTTGCCGTACCAAACCGAGACTCTATGCGGATATTCAACGGTTTAAATTGTCGTTTGTCCGACAATCCCTGACTTCAAGCGATAGCTAAGTCAGGGTTGTTGAAATTGACGCATAATCAGCCGCTGTATGGCAATGATCGCGGGATTGACTTCCACGTAGCGACGCTGGGGATTTGCCAGATAGGTTCGCTGCTCACTTTCCATCATTTCGATATCTTGGTTGAGAAATCGCATAAATACAAACCGTTCCAGTACGGTAGACAAGATGGGAGCAAAGAGCTGGCGGAACCATTGGGGTAGGGGAACCTTAAAAAAGAATAGAGCAAAGGAGCGACTTTCTGTAAGTCCTATGGGGAGGCGCATCAGGTAGAGATTGGAGACGCCTTCTAGAGAACTGTAATAATGGGGATAGCGATACTGTACCGATATGGTGCGCCGAGTCACTTGATCCGCGCGATCGCTCAACCCTAACCATTGAGCCATACGCCCTTTATAGGAGACATCGTACTCCGCACAGACAGTATTTTCCGTTTCCTGCAAACGTTTAAGAACCGGATCAAACCATCCTTGAAGGTTTTGGTGCAAAAATCCATGAAAAACATCCATGGTATTTTCATTACAGATAGAAAAATGAGACTTCATCCTGGCACTCACGGGAACCATAAACCAATCCGGATGGTCAAATTCTGGCATATCTGGCGGTTGGCAGGTTGTTGCTAATGCCGGATTTCCCGCAAAGATCCAAATTAGCTTGTATTTTTCCTGAATCGGGTAGGTACGGACTTGGGCGCAGGGCAGTTTCTGTTGTGGGGGAAAGTAGGGAATGCCTACACAATTGCCCGCACCATCAAACTGCCAGCCGTGATAAGGACAGGCTAAATATTCATCCTGAACAATGCCTTTGTGCAGTTCCACGCCTTTGTGAGGACAAGCATTTTCTAACCCATGGAGTTGACCCTTGGGAGTCCGGTAAACGGCGATGGATTGTTGCCAAATCTTGACAGGCAATATTTGACCGGGTTTGATTTGATTTGCCCAAGCCACTGGATACCAGTAGTTGGGGTTAATCCCTACTTCTCTAATCGCGTTTTGAACGTTTTGGCTGGTTAGGGTTGTCGCCAGTTCCATATCGGAGCCTCTGTTGTCGATTCATTTGACATATCTATCCTGTTATTTTTTGGCAGTCAATGCATAGGGGGAGAAGGGTGAGCAGGTTCCAGACTTAGCCGGCTAGGTCTGAGTGTTTAGTTGCGCTATAGTTGTCAAACTATTTAGGTATTTTAAGTTATGTTACGTGATCCTCGGCTGTTCGTGCTGCTAATCGCCGGCTCTCTCACCACCATGGCTGGGGGAGTGGTGGCGCCAATTTTGCCAGAGATGATCCAACAACTTAACCTCGATCCGGCATTGGCGGGGAATTTGGTCAGCCTGCATTGTTTAACCATTGCTCTATTTAGTCCGCCGCTAGGAATCTTGGCAGATCGGATGGGGCACCTGCGGGTGCTGATCCCATCGTTAATTCTCTACGCCTTATTTGGCACAGCTGGAGCCTTTATGCACTCACTGATGCCGTTGTTAGTGGTGCGGGGACTATTAGGCGCCGCCAGTGGCGGTATTGCGGCGGCGAGTTTGGGTATTTTGGGGAATATGTATGAAGGTGAGGCGCGATCGCAGGCGTTGGGGTACGCAACCAGTACACTGACCATTATGGGCATTGCTTTTCCTCTACTTGGGGGTTGGGTGGGTTCATTTCACTGGCAATGGGCATTTGGTCTGTATGGGATAGGACTACCTATGGCAATCTTAGCCGCACGGTTCTTACCGAAAAAATCCTCCCCAAAAACCAAGGGAGACGCTAAAGATGCTGGAAGTAAACTGCGTCAGGTTTTAGGACGCCCCTACACCCTACGCCTCTTATGTACACTCAGTTTGGTATCCATTGCTATGTACGCGGTGGTCATTTATGCACCACAATATCTCAAACAAACCATTGACGCCACGAGCGTGGTGAATGGCGTCGTTCTAGCATCACGGGCAATAGGCGCGGCTGTTATATCAGCATTTGGCGCCAAAAGACTCGCCCAGGGTTTGGGACAACGCACGACGGTTGCGATCGGGTTGGGTTTGATGGCGTTAACCTTAAGTACCATTCCCGTACTGCATCAACTGGGTTGGATTTTGGTTACGGCTATCTTCTTTGGCGTGGGATTTGGTTTGGTACTTCCTACACTTTACGGCACTCTAGCGAATCTAGCTCCCCCAGACTTGAAATCTAGTGTACTCGCTGCTGGGACAGGCGCGGGGTTTTTGGGACAGTTTATATCCCCCATTTTGTTAGGACCGGTGTTAGCTTATTGCGGTTTACAGTGGGTGTTCTATGCGGCGGCAATTGTGGCACTACTTGCAGGATTGTTGCTATTTGCCCACAAGCAATAAGTCATTGGTCATTTGTCCTTTGTCCTTTGTTATTGGACGACTTGCTTATCTGGGATAACTGCTTTACTAAAACTTTAAACTCTCTGCGGATAATTAAAGATTTGACTAACTAGAATCGAATATCTATCCTTTTTATGGGTAATTGGTTACCATGACATAGGCATAAAAATCCTCAATATTAGCGACAAAAAATTTCATTTCTTTAATCTCGCTAGAGTGACTATTTATGACTGACCAGGATTTACCCTTAAGGGTGTATCATGCATCAATCCCCAATTTATTTCCTCGGAAGCCTATATTGTTTGTGACCTCGGATTGAAAGATATACCCAAAAATAATGGTAATTGATGTAAGTTCTAATCCTTTCAAAGATTTCAGAGTTTTTTCAGACTACATTCAAACTATAAAAGACAAAAATCCTATTAATGGTATTAGCCTGCACCGTCTTTTCAAAAGTGTAATTAATACCAATAATTGGCTTGAAATTCAGTCTAAAAATTATCACAATTCAATTTTTAATGATATTGATTTGAATGAGACTATTTACTCACTCACGCAGAAAGGAATTTCCCTAAACCTTAACCTTCCTTTACAGGTTATCGAAGAAATCCAAAACTTAGCGCTGGCAAGTCCTTGCCATGAACCCAACAATACCCAATGCAGTTTTTATGCATCTGAAAAGAAACAAGTCATGATGCAAACTGAGAAACCATTAGTTCGGGGTATTTATAACCCTAGTATATGTTTAGAGCCAACGATTAAGAAACTAGAAAGCGATCCAATACTATTAGCAATTGCCGCAACCTATCTAAACGCCGAACCGATTCACCAAAACACTCAGCTTTGGTGGAGTTTTGCTGTAGAGTCAACTCTCTATGAGCGACGCCAAGCGACTCAGAGGTTTTATCGAGGCACTAATACCCCTCGAAGCTTAACTTTTTACTTTTATTTAACAGATGTGGATTTGTGCAGTAATCCTCACGTTTGTGTGCTGGAGAGTCACCGGAAGAAAAAACTTGCCTATCGATTTGTGAAGAAAGACTATTCACTCCAAGAAATCAGCAAGTATTATGGCTATCCCAATATAACCTCTATTTGCGGTAAGGCGGGTTTTGGATTTGTGGAAGATGCCCGTTGCTTCCATAAAAAAATCTCTCCTAGCAGCAATGATCGCTTAACCTTAGAACTAAAATTTGCCGCCAAGCCTCGTTTGAGTTGAATGTAGAATTTTTCCGAAATTCGGGGTGATTCCTGACTCAATTAGCCAGACATCAACTCTCGAAACTGATGCAAAACCCGATCCAAACCAACAGAACGCGAGGCTTTGAATAGTATGCGATCGCCCGGTTGAACCAATTCCTGTAAATGTTGCACCAAAGCGTCATCCTGGGCAAAGCCTTGGCTGGGTAATGTAGAGATTCCCCTAGTAATTGCTTCGGCTTCTTGATCCTTAAGAGTAATCAACACCGCATCTAATTGGAGTTGCTGGGCAATGTGTCCAACTTGCTGGTGTAGTTGTTGCGAATGATCTCCTAATTCCTTCATTGAACCCAAAACAGCAATGCGTCGCTTACCGGGCGTCTGGGCGAGGAGGTGCAACGCCGCGATCATAGCTTCAAATCCAGCATTATAGGTTTCATCGAGAATCACGATATCATTGGGTAACTCATAGCGTTGCGATCGCCCCCCAGGCATCTGAACCGCTAATCCTTGAGTTAGGGGTGTGCAGTCAATCTGGAGATGTTTTGCCACGGCTAATGCGGCTAAATAGTTGAGGGCATTATGTTCACCCGGTAAGGGTAAGGGAAACATCATACCATCTACTGCTAGGCGAAACAGGTCAATAAGTTTCCCTTGTACATCGCCACCGTTTAAACCAAACGTCAGGGTTTCCCCTTGCCAAACCGTAGCCGCCGTATCCATTAACCGTTGGTTATCATGATTGAGAATAGCTACACTGCTCTCAGGCATTTGCGCCAATAACTCACACTTAGCTTTTGCGATCGCATCCTCAGATCCTAACAGCCCAATATGCGCCGTTCCCACATTTGTAATCACACCAATCGTCGGACGGGCAATTTGGGTCAACAGGGCAATTTGCCCAGAACCCCGCATCGCCATTTCAATCACAGCATAATCATGGTCTGAGTTTAATTCCAGTAACGTTTTTGGCACACCAATTTCATTATTGTAGTTCGCCTGGGTTTTCAGAACATTACCTTGAGTAGACAAAACCGCCGCGATTAATTCCTTCGTCGTCGTTTTTCCAGCAGAACCCGTAACCGCAATCACCGGAATATCAAACTGATCACGCCACCATCGAGCAATTTGCTGATAGGCTTGTAGAGTGTCATCGACTTGAAGCTGCGGTATGCCCGGAAGTTGGCGAGCTTGGTCACGGTTGGTAATCACCGCGATCGCCCCTTTCTCAATCGCTACTCCAGCATAATCATGCCCATCAAAGGTTTCCCCTCGCAGCGCCAAAAAGATTTGACCCGGTTCGAGGTGACGAGTATCAGTGGTTATACCGCAGACTGGGTTAACACTCATCTGCGCTGACAGATTAACCGGGGTAGCAGCGAGTACCTCAACGAATTGAGTTAAAGAAAGCTGACAAGGCATAATTCCAGGGTGGTGAATACGTTGTGGCTAGTTATGGTGGTGGGAGTGGGCGAGCAACACTCATCCCCTACCCAATTCCCAACTTCTTCAACAAGTCGGGGATCTAATTGGCGTTTTTTCGCTATATTCACCTAATCTTCACACTTTTGCGGCATAATTTTACAGAATGATCCATACTTAGTTTATTATGCTTATATATAGAGATAATATAATTCATTAGATTTAAGCAATCCTTGACCAAGCTCATTTAGGCGGGGTAATTGATAAAGGACATCAGGGTTTTTGGTTGTTGCGGTACAGGGCAAGTCAAATTTGAGCTTAGATCTGCCACATTCCATTCAAATCGATCAGCCCACGGCGTTTGCGCGTAGGGAGGCGGACTGAAGTGACTAATAGTACTTGGACAAATTCCGACATCAGACAAACTAGCTCACAAGAGCAACAACTGTACGATCATTTTCTGTATTGTGTACAGATAGAATCTCCGACGCAGACGCTCGAACGCTTCAAACAGCTATTCATGGACGGCTCTCGATATCCAGAGCCCGAAATCTGGATGGTATTGGAAAAGCTGGCAATGGATAAGCAGGCTGAGCAAGAGTTCAAGTTTATCCTGAATCGTTGTTGCCACATCCTGATTAACCGTTGGCAAATACAACCGCAACTGCAAGGTGCTATTCCTGAGTTGGTGGCATTACTTGATGATATTCCACCAGCAACCGGGGTTTACTCGCGCGGTTCTAGGCGTATACGACACCTGCTACAGATTTTCAAAGAGACTGAGCAATATCTCACCCTGCATCGCTTATCTCAGGTGGTTGGTGAAACATCCACCACTTCTAAAGAAGTCGGAACTCTCATTCAGCGATACCCCTATTTGTACGAACACTGTTTGCTGAGTGAAGATAGTAGTTACGAACATCGGCAAACCGTGCGGCAAATTCAATCCCGGCTCCAGCGGCGCTTCGAGCTAGATTTATCACAGTACGTTACTTATCAGGTGCGATGCGCCCAACTGAAACGTAGGAACCAGAAAGAAGCTTCAACCAAAATTATCCAGCCTGTCAAAAATCCCACCCTTTTAACGGATCATGAGTTGGGAACGGCTCTTAAACAGTTTGTTGGCAAAGTCCAAGGCTCTCATACTTGCCGGGATGTGGCTCAAAGTTTCCTAACCCATAGCAGTCAGGCGCCTTGCTACAAAGACTTTAAGGACGATTTGTATGAGTATCTGACGGCTTCCATTGATCCAGCCTACGGAAAACGGCAGTTTAATAGTCGGTTGCATGAGCATCTGAAAAATACCTTACCTGACAGCGATAATCAGAAGCCCAGCGAATTTCTGATTTTGAGAACCTGTAGCCAGTTATTAAATTTTCTCGTTGTTGAGAGTTCTGTTCGCCCTAAACATTTTGTTTTTGTCGATCTAATTACGAATTTAGGCGCAACGGTTACTACTATGTTGCTACTCAAGATTGTGTTGCTGTGTCGTAAAGTTAAACCCTATTTGGAAAAGCGATTTTCCATTTTGTTCAATCATTATGAGTCTTCAACTAGAGACGGTGTACCCTGGTTAATTAAGTCTCTGGAAAACTTGAATGTTGCCTTTAGTATTCATTTTGGCAGAGCTGATCTGTCCTGTTTGAATCAAATTATGTAAATTCGTCATTCATCATTCGTCATTTGTCACTGTTCCAAATCTCTTGTGAAAAGGAAACGATAGTAGTAAAACCAGCCCCTACACAAACCTGAAAAATTAAAACTCAAAACTAAATTATGCGGCTGTTGTAGAGGCTCATTGCCTTTTCGACTCCCTGCTTAAGCGAGAGTTCTATGGCGTCAACGGCGAGTTGGATGACTTCGGAGATGATCTTAGATTCTTCCGGAGAGAATTTGCCTAAAACGTGACCGACGGTGTTCTTGTCGGGGTCAGACTTGCCAATCCCAAGGCGTAGGCGGGGGAAATTTTGTGTCCCCAGATGCGCGATCGCGGATTTCATGCCGTTGTGCCCTCCCGCCGAACCAGACAGGCGTAGACGTAGCCGCCCGACGGGTAAATCAAGCTCATCATAGACGATGAAAACTGACTCTGGGGGAATTTTATACCAATCTATCGCGGCACGAATTGCTTGCCCAGAACGATTCATGTAAGTTAGGGGCTTGAGTAAACGTAGTTTGTCACCTGTTAAGCCACGTCCTTCCCCCAACAACGCCTGGAATCGACGATTTTCGCTCCAAGAAATTTGCACCCGACGGGCTAACTCATCGGCGACCTCAAAACCAATATTATGACGGGTTTTGTCGTATTTTGGTTCGGGATTACCCAAACCTACAATTAGTTGAGGAATCACTAAAGTGTCATTCGTCATGTGTCATGTGTCATTTTTCATTTTTTAGGGAACAGGGAATAGGGAAAAGGAAATAGGGAATAGGGAACAGCTTATGATCTTATTTCATTGGTGAGTAGAGAAATTCTCCCTTGTCCTCCCCAGCTCCCAGACGTGCCATGGCACGTCTCTACACTGCTCCCTGCTTCAATCAGGCAGGAGACTGAAATAGGGATTCTAGGTAGACACGAGCGCAAGCACGATAGGTCTGGGAGGCTTCGGCTGTCTTGCCACTACCATTTTGAAGCAGAAACAGCGATAGCGCTGCGGCAAACACCCGATCTTGATCCCAAGTGGGATGGGTTTCTAGGTAGCGCTTGAGAGACTCGTGTAGGTCTTCAGGGATTTCTGCCAAAATGCTTACGGTTGCGTTCATAGTTACCTCTCTATCGAATAGCGTGTTGGGACAAAAGCCACCTTGCTCGCTCTCTACGTTTCTGTGGAAATCGGCTACTGTAGCTAAAACCTTACGGCAAATAGACGAAAGACACAGCACCCACTGCTCTTGCCGCTTTGAGATGTCTCAAGTTTTTTTATGGGTAGGTCGCACTATTCTCAACTGAGATGGGGTGGGGTTGTCAATGATACGAAATATTGCAAGGTCACTCAAATTGCCTAAATGCTAACGATAAAATCAGCCTTTGAACCCGATATTTGTTACATAAGTTCACATAAATATCATCAAGGATCGCCTCCGAATCCTGGGTAGGGAAAATCCCCAACATGAAGGGATAGGCTCGATCCCGCCGTTCATCCCTGTGGAAAACTGTTGGTAATTTGTGGAAAACTAGGAAATCTCATGTGGAAATACTGGGGAATCTAGTGGGGAAAACTCGGCTAAAAGATAAGAATTGCAAATTGTTTGATCGTCTATGGATCAATACTACAAAGGATCAGCTCTAGGGCGTTGCTCCAGTAACCCCAGTTAGCCGTAGAGACGTGCCATGGCACGTCTCTACTTACATTGCTCTGGAATTTTCCTAGGTCAAGCCACAGAGTCAACGTTGAGGGAATGACCCAAAACGCTAAAAACCTGGCGTTGCTCAAATAACTCCACTAAGTCGCCGTTAATTTTGTTTTTGGCAGCTTCTTGTCGCAGGATTTTCATGGCTGTTTCAATAGGTAGCCGACGCTTGTAGGGGCGATCGCTGGCGGTGAGGGCGTCATAAATATCGGCAACGGTGAGCATTTGGGTTTGCAGTGGAATTTCATCTTGCTTTAAGCCTCTAGGGTAGCCGCTGCCATCTAGTTTCTCGTGATGTCCATAGGCAATCATCGGAACGCCTTTGAGATGCTTTGTCCAGGGAATGCGTTGGAGAAAGTGGTAGGTGTGAATAACATGAGATTCAATACTCAAACGCTCTTCGGGGGTTAAATTCCCTTTTGGCACGAGCAATTGAACCATTTCTGCCTTGGTAATCAGGGGTTTGATTTGACCATCCACATCTCGATAGGTGTATTGAGACAGAGCGGTCAGTTGAGTTAATGTCTCCTCTGTAAATGCCTGAAAATCACGAGTGAGCAGCACCTCTGGCTCATTGAGTTTTTGCACAAATTCCCGATAATGCTTTATTGTTTCAATAGCTTGAGCCAGTTGTGTATCAAGCTGTTCGAGTTTGTGGCAGTGAGGACAGATCGAGGTTGAGCTATTCTTGTTATGGCGATGGTCAGGATGTTCGAGTAAATACTGAAACTTCTTTTGAGCGCATTCCATTTCCAGAGTGCGCTGTGCTAGAGCAAAGCGATGGAGAATTACCTCTAGCTGTGAGGGATAGAGTTTTTTGCGCTTGCCCAAAATGGCTTCTGGGACTCCCACTTTGCCAAAGTCATGTAATAAGGCAGCATAGCGAAGTTCTCGGATTTGGCGATCGTTCAAATAGGCTTTACTCAGTGGACCGTGGGTGATTGCACAAACCTCTTCACTCAGTCGCACGGTGAGTTCTGCCACCCGTTCTGAGTGACCGGAGGTTGTCGGGTCTCGTGTCTCAATAATTTGCACAGAGGCTCTGACAAAGCCCTCAAACAGATTTTCGATACTTTCTTGGAGATGATGGCGTTCAATGGAAATCGCCGCCTGAGATGCCAGCGATCGCACAATCCGCTCCTCCCAGTCTGAATAGGGCTGGGTCACGTCTACAGCGTTCTCTGGTGTGAGCGTGACATCGGGGCGACTCTTGCGATTAATCAGTTGTAATACGCCAATAATTTCCCCGTCTGGCTTTTGCATCGGCAAAACCAGTACCGAGCAAGTCCGATAGGGCATGTTTGTGTCAAAACTGCGGTCAAGGGCGTAAGGTACGTTGGGGGGCAATTGATACGCATCCGCTAATTTTAAGCTTTCACCCGTTAGCGCTACGTACCCCGCCAAACTTTTACGGTTCAGAGGCATTACAAACTCGTTGAAGGGCTTGTGGGGTAGCGAATCATTCTGTGCCACCTTGAATAACAATCTCGGTTCCGCCTGAGTGTGATTAATCAGATAAAGACTACCTGCATCGCTAAACGTAATTTCCCGGCTTTTGGATAAAATCAGTTTGAGTAATTCATCCAAATCATTACTACTCGAAAGGGCTGTACCAATTGCCAGTAACTGCTCAATCAGTTCTACCCTCTCAGACGATTCTTGTAAAAATTCTTGACTCTCAAGGTTTGAGATATGGACTGGGGCTAATTTCATAAGGTTTTCCACAGATATAAATGATCACCTTTTACCGACTTCTAGTGGCTTCAATCTCTTGAAAAGAAAGTATCTAATCACTCTTGAAAGATGGGTATATTTTTATATTCCAATCTAAAAATGAGTGAAAGTATCAAAGATCTAGTATAGCTACTAAATTTATCAAATAAATCAGCCAAATCTTGTATTTTTTCAATGAAGCCGCACCTGTTTTTTATCTGGACAAAGAAAAATACACCTTGATTAGACATAACATTATTGGAGAATAAAATTACTTTTTAGACTTTTCAATTCTAATCTGGTCGGATAGTTTATTGAATAGAAATATATTGGCAGCCAATTAATATTTTTTGTGGATTCAATTTAATGATTATTTTTTAAATTTAAACAAAATACGAGTAGTAATATTAGCCATAAAATGGCATAGAAAATTAATGAAATTGCCACAGTAATCACTCATCTTGTTTATGGACTTGACTTAAACGGTATAAGGTTTTGACCCTAAGATACCTGGCAAACAGACCCATACAGATGCCATGGCTTTACAGCTCAATCATCGGCATCAATAAAATGTCGTGTAATACCCTTATTCAAGGGTTTTCGCGAAAACTCCGGAAATTTGGGCAAAATTGTTGACAACAACACAGCTATAACAAAGTGAATTTATCATACCCATAGTTATTGGCGAAGGAAGAATTACCCTTCTACCCTCTGGTCACTATACGACTCCGATGCTACCGGACTTGATATCACACCTTATGTTTAGTCCGTTGACGGCGTGCTGCTTGTCGTAGTTTAAGGCGGTAAGGATCAGCATCTTTGCGCCAGATGACGCGGTGACCTTGGAGTTGGACACAATGGTCGAGGAGACATTGTTGCCAGCCTTTGCGCGTACCGATAGTTTGGGTATTATCGAGCAGTCCCCAATCTTCTTCCTGACGAGTAAGTTTGGCAAATTTTTCGTACAGGGGATAATCTGGGGTGACAAAGGTTTCTTTACGGTGCAAGATAGGGGGATTTTTCGAGGTGTCGTAGTGGCGATAGGTAACCTGTAAATCCTGCAAGTCAATGTTCATGCTTGTGTGTAGTTCTGGATGCGGTTCAGTGTCGAAATTGGGATAGAACAGGTAGGAGATTTTGGGTTGATTAATATGAAACTTGACTAATGTTGCCCCCTCTAAGCGACCAACAGTACGGCTGGCGCACCCTTCGTAGAGTCGGAGTGGGGCTTCGAGGGCTTCGAGGGCACAAACATGGACGTAGAGGGCGGTGGGGAGGAGTTTGCCGACTCGAGAGCGCTGGCAGCAATTGGCAATTAAGCTGGGATTGCCCACACTTAAGAGGATTAAGTCAGCCGCAGCACAGGCTTGTTGATAATTACCAAAGAAGGCTCTAATATCATTTTGGACTAAGGGATCTAATTGACCAAACTTGGGGCGATCATTAAATTTAGCCAGGGCGAGATAGACAAGGAAATCATGGCGACGTTTGTCTGCGATCGCATCCCATTCGTTTTGCTCAGTCACTTGTAAAATAACCTTAAAGGCACGGCGTAGGTTGCCGAATTCTTCTATAATTTCTTCAGTATTGGGGAGTTCCAAGGGGCTGGGAAGGCGTCCCCGTTCGGTGATAAATGCCATCAGGGGGGTAAGCATGTCTTGATAGTCCTCGAACCGCTTCACACTGAGGCGGATTCTGGGGATAGTTGTGCGAGAACGGAAGCGGGATGCCCGGAAGCTTTCAGCTTGAGTGGAATCCCGAAAGATAAAATAGATGCCTAAGTCAACGGGAATGGCATCAACACCTAATACTTGGTCAATATAGGCTTTGAGCTCTTCTTGTTCGTAGTATTTCTGAAATGTATTGCGGCGGGTGACAATACCATCACCATAAGCAATTTGCCCACAATTACGGTCATCAATTAAAACTTGGGCAGAGACAATCAGCACCTTTTGGGTGAGTTCCCAGGCTTTCAGTAAGGCTTGGCGACGTTCTCCTGGCTTTTCAATTACATTGATTACATAGCCCAGGTTAACGATATCAGAGGGGACTAGAGAATTGCCGCCATGGTAGTAGGGGTCCCAACCTGCACAGGTATAGCCTTGCCGACGCAGACGGTTAATGTCACTACCACGACCGCAGCCGTAGTCAAAAAAGGAAGTATCTTTAGTTAGAATTGCACTTTCTAGGGCTAATCGCACTGGCTTCGACAAGTTAGTGCGGACTATTGCAGCCCTATGACGCTCGATTTCAGTACTGTCTGGGATAGGAGCAACCATAGCTGAGTCGGCGAGCTTTTTGACTAATATACCGGTAAATCTCAGTGAGCGCTACTATCGAGAACACCAGTCTAGTTATAGAATCCTTGTCGTGGGGAATGCCTAAATGTCACTTAAAAGCCAGGAGGCGTAATGAAAGCCCTAGTCACCGGAGCCAACGGATTTACAGGTTCTCATTTAGTTAAAGCCTTAGAACAACGGGGGGATACCGTTGTCGGTTTCGTCCGCAAGTCTAGCAACCTTCAGCGTCTCTCGGATTGCCAAGTCCAACTGGTTTACGGCGATATTAGCGATCGCGACGCCCTGAAAACAGCTATGACGGGTGTAGACTGGGTATTTCACACCGCCGCTTATGTGGAATTAGGACTCGTTGATGCCAAGAAAATGGAACGGGTGAATGTGGATGGAACCCGCGCTGTTTTAGAGGTGGCTCAAGCTGTTGGTGTATCGAAACTCGTCTACTGTAGCACCATTGGCGTTTTTGGTGACACCAAAGGTCAAGTCGTCAATGAAACCTGCCAACGCCAGCAAACCAACTTTTCTAGCGCTTATGACAGCACCAAGTACCAAGCCCAACAAATTGTAGACCAATTTGCCGCCCAAGGTTTACCCGTTGCTAGTATCCTCCCATCTGGTATCTTTGGTGCAGATGATCCCCATTTTGGTCCGGTACTCAAGCAATTTCTCAAAGGCGGTTTAAAGGTATGGGCGGGGGGCGATCGCATTACCGGGATTGTCCACGTCGATGACTTAGCCAACGCCATGATTCTGGCGGCACAAAAGGGTCAACCTGGAGAAAAATATATCATTTCGGCGGGTGATCTTTCCACCCGTGAGATGTTCACCCTTCTCAGTCAAGACACCGGCATTCCGGTTCCGGCTGAAGCCCCCAAACCCTTGGTGAGACTCGCTGGAAACCTCCTTGACCCCATCGGACGCCTGTTGAATTGGCAACCGCCCCTGAGTCGGGAACGGGTTCATTACGTCTATGATCGTTGCGTGCGCGTCGATGCAACCAAAGCACGTCAAGACTTAGGCTGGAATCCGCGATCGGTATCGCAAACCCTTAGCGAGATTGTCAGGATCATGAAAACTCAATCCTAGAACATCGATTCTGACCTTACCCAGATGCTACTAAACCCGCCCCAACTGAAAATGATTAGACATTTCAGGCAACGTCTGGAACCTGAATTACCCACCCCCAAATTGTTGGCGCAATTCTTCTATTTCCGTATCCTCTAACTTGCGAAATAGAGGAGGTGGAACATCAAAAGAACGACCCGCTGCCAATGCATTGAAATCCACCGCCTGAGTTAACTTTATCGTTCTCTCTGTGTCTGATAACTGCAACGCATCAAAGATTTTCTCAGCCGTAAAGGGAATCAAAGGATTAGACGCGATCGCATACAGCCGAATCAGGTTAATACAGGTGCGAATCACCAACGCTGCTTCTTCCTTGTCTTGCTTAAACAGCGCCCAAGGTGCGCGTTCGTCAATATACTGATTCCCCACTGTCCACAGCGCACATAGGGTTTCTGCGGCTTTGCGAAACTCCAGGTTTTGCAAACAATTACTTAGTTTAGTCGTCAAACTAGCACAACTTGCTTGCAACCTTTGTTCCGCCTCTCCTGGCGTTCCCCCTTCTGGAATTACTCCTTTAAACCGACTATTGGCAAACTTTAATGTCCGGTTAACAAAATTACCTAGAGTATCTGCCAAATCCTTGTTTATCTTAATTTGAAATAACTCCCAGGTAAAAGCCGAATCGGAAGACTCTGGTGCCATCGCAATTAAAGCATAGCGCCAGTAATCAGCGGGTAAACTATCTAAGGCTTGGTCAGAAAAAATGCCACGCTTGGAACTGGTGGAAAATTTTCCACCATAATAGGTTAGCCAATTAAATCCCTTAATATCATCCGCCATTGTCCAAGGTTCCCGCGTTCCCAGAATCATCGCGGGCCACATAATTGTGTGGAAGGGCAAATTATCTTTTGCCATGAACTGCACATAACAAATATCTTGGGCATCGCACCACCACGGTTTCCAGGCATCGGGTTCAGATTGCTGACTTGCCCATCCTTTGGTGGCGGAAATATAGCCAATGGGGGCATCAAACCAGACATAAAATACTTTACCCTCAAATCCCGGACGGGGTACAGGGACACCCCAACTTAAATCACGGGTAATGCAGCGGTCTTGTAATCCTTCATTTAACCATTTGAGGGCAATGGATTTAGTCAGAGTCGTCCAATCTTGCTGATTATCCACCCAGGAACGCACCTGATCGCTAAGGGCGGTAAGCTTTAAGAATAAATGCTTAGTTTGGCGGACTTCTAAATTTGTACTGCCTGATACAGCAGAACGGGGTTCAATTAGATCTGTAGGATCTAACACCGAGGTACAATTCTCACACTGATCTCCTCTGGCGCGATCATATCCGCAATGGGGACAGGTTCCAATAATATATCGGTCTGGCAAAAAACGACCATCTTCATGAGAGTAAACCTGGCGAATTTCCCGTTCCTCCATGAAACCATTTTCATCGAGGCGCTGATAGAAATGCTGGGTCAACTCGTGGTTATCTGGGGATGAAGTGCGACCAAAATAGTCGAAAGAAAGTCCAAACCCGCGATAGATTTCGGCTTGCCGTTCGTGTTGTTTTTGACAGTAGGTGGCGACATCTAATCCGGCTTCTAATGCAGCTAATTCAGCCGGTGTACCATGTTCATCCGTGGCACACAAAAATAGAACGGATTCGCCTTCCTGTCGCAGGAAACGGCTATAGACATCTGCCGGAAGCATAGAACCGACCAAATTGCCCAGGTGTTTAATCCCATTGATATAGGGCAACGCACTTGTAATCAGATACCGCATAAATTTTACTTAGGGTGTGTTAAAGGGTACAGCGTTAGTATCAGCCAAGAACTCAAGTTCTTGGCTAAAAGCTTAAGTCCATTAAAATGGACTAACCTATTTTAAGGTTTGTAGTCAGCGATGTGAGTGTTTAGGGCGAAGACAGCGCAACGATGAACTAGGAGTGATTTAATGTCACGCTCCTTAAGTGAAATGTCGCCAACTTGAACGCCAAGAAATAAAATCGAGCTTACTCGGTCATATCATGTCCGGTCAAACACCCCGAATAAAAACGCCTGAAACCCTTGTTATTACAGCATTGCAATTATGGGTAATCGTCAGGACATGATATCAGTCGTTGAACCCGTTTTAACGGGTTTAAGCTTTAAGCCCGTAGACGCGAAGCGGCTTCTCTTCGAGTACTTTAGTTCAGGGCTGACTAGAAACTTTAATTCAGGGCTGACTGGAGCCTGCCATTCACCTTAAGACTATTGTGCGTCAACTTATGCCAGATGTCTTCACAATCCCATCTTCGAGATAGGTTACCCGATCAGCGACATCTAGGATGCGGGGATCATGGGTAACCATAAGTACTGTACACCCTTCCTCCTTTGCCAACCGCCGCAATAATTCAATCACCCGATGTCCACTGGTCGAGTCTAGTGCTGCCGTTGGCTCATCTGCCATAATAATCTTAGGATGACCGGCTAAGGAACGTGCGATCGCGACTCGTTGCTTCTGTCCCCCAGACAAGTTAGCAGGGCGTTGATTGGCGTGCAAGCCTAATCCAACGTGTTCGAGCAACTCCTGCGCTTGATGTCGTGCTTTCGTCCCGCGAATCCCTTTTATATTCAGCACAACTTCCACATTCTCCGCTGCCGTTAGCGCCGGAAACAGGTTAAAATGCTGGAAAATAAAGCCAATTTTCTGTCGCCGAAAGCGGGCTAGCTTGGCGCTGGACATTTTTGTTATCTCTTCTCCGAGTAGGGATACATTGCCTAGTGAAGGCGTCAGTAGTCCTGCCAGAATAGAGAGTAACGTCGTTTTCCCTGAACCCGATGGTCCCATGAGAATTTGAATATTGCCGCGCTTAATTTGCCAGTCAATCCCTTTGAGCACTTGATAGCGCTGATTGCCTGACTTATATTCCATCGTTACCCCTTGAGCAATGATGGTATCCGATTGCTCCTGTTTTAGATCGCTTGAGTGCCAATCAAGCTTGTTTCGGCTTTTTATAGACACAACCATATTGATGTAAGCGACAGTCGGGGTATATATGTAAAGAAATATAACATAACTAGCCCAAATTAAACTCTCTTCAGATAAAGAGCCATGATTGGATGATAGCGAATTCTGACCAGTCAAATGGGTTGCCGGGTGATAGTTATGATAGTGTCAGGGGGTGGCTTGAAAATGGGAACTGAGGACAAGTGACCGCAGTAGGGGTTTGGTTACCAAACCCCTACTGCTCGGAGTTCAAATTGATTGTACTCCGGTTGTTAATTTTTCCGGGCGGCTCGCTTCTACTACTTAATTTATTTTGTGCCGATTAGGATGATCTCAATCAACTATTGCTATTCATTCTAAATATAAAGTTACATAGTTACTTGACTAATTTGAGAATTGTTAATCTTTTCCGATTCGGCTTGACGATCAGGTTTAATCTGACTAAAGTCGGTTATCATGCCATCAAGGAGTATTGTGAGTAAAGTTGCCAGCTTCCCTAGATTGCCTAATGCCAGACTCTAGTGAGTGGCGTGATACCAAAATTTGAGACTTCGTAGGGGCACCATCCTTGCGCCCAAAGCCAAAGGTTGACGCCCAGAGTTTAGCGTCCAGAAAACCTGTAAAATTTATTTTTGTACCATGCCGGTAGGGTGAGATTGTTAGCGTAAAAAGAGTGAGCGCGATCGCAGATTAGCAGATGTGCTAGAGCCAATATGTAGATCGGCAACGAAGCGAGTATTATTAAAAGTCCCCTTGAAACCCAACCTGCGCTGGGTCAACGAATCAGCCATGAACAGAGTACATGTTTTAAAAGCCGCTGTTACCGGATTTTGGCTTTGGATTTTCAGCCTTGGCACATCCTCTGAAGTCCTAGTTCTGGCGCAGCCAATTATCCCAGCCGCAGACGGTACAGGTACAATTATCACACCGGATGGAAACCGCATCGATATTTCTGGTGGTAGTCTTTCGGCTGATGGGGCAAACCTCTTCCACAGTTTTCAGCAATTTGGCTTAGATACCAACCAAATCGCCAACTTTCTGGCAAATCCTAATTTAAACAATATCCTTAGTCGCGTCGTGGGTGGTGACGCCTCTGTGATTAACGGGTTGATTCAAGTCACCGGGGGCAATCCCAACTTATATTTAATGAATCCGGCGGGGATGATTTTTGGTGCAGATGCTAGATTAAACGTCCCGGCTGACTTTATCGCCACCACCGCCACAGGTATAGGTTTTGGCAATGGCAATTGGTTTAATGCCATTGGCACAAGTAATTATCAGAACTTAGTCGGGACACCCAACCAATTTGCCTTTGATGTATCCGAGGCGGGAAGTATTGTCAATGCAGGCGAATTAGCGGTATCAGAAGGGAAAAATTTAACTCTACTCGCTGGAAATGTCGTTAATACAGGGACACTAACCGCACCAGGGGGAACCATTACCGTAGCAGCGGTTCCCGGTTCTAATTTAGTCAAGATTTCTCGCCCCGGGGGATTATTGTCTCTGGAGGTTGAACCATCCAAGGCTAAAGACGGGTCAATATTGCCAGTCAAACCTGGGGATTTAGCTGAATTATTAACCGGGAAGGGGGAAGAAGTTGATACAGGCGTCGAGGTTAACGAATCGGGCGATGTCGAACTAGCAGATACAGGCATACCCTTGCCCAAAGAAACAGGAGTGGCTATTGTATCCGGTGAAATTGATGTATCTAGCGTAGGGGCGCACCGACGTGCGCCCTCATCCTCATCCTTAACTGGGGGTGAGATTAATGTCATTGGCAATAAGGTAGGTTTAATTAGCGCCAATATAGACGCATCAGGAAGCCATGGCGGGGGTACTGTACGAATTGGCGGCGGTGAAAAAGGTCAAGAACCGATTCCCAATGCTGATGTGACTTTTATTAGTGAAGACTCGACGATTAATGCCGATGCTTTAGATAAGGGGAGGGGGGGGCGAATCATTGTCTGGTCAAATCAGACGACTCGCACTTATGGTCATATTAGCGCTAGAGGTGGGGAACGTGGGGGCAATGGCGGTTTTGTCGAAACCAGTAGTGCGGGATTCTTGGATGTTCCTTTCGCGCCCGACATCACCGCACCGGCAGGGGATGGGGGAACCTGGCTCATTGACCCTTACAATATCACCATTAGTGGGGCGGCTAATACCATTGGTGGCACCGCGCCTAATTTTACCGCTGCGGCGAATGATTCCGTACTCAATATTAATACCCTCTTAGCTGGCTTAAGTATGGGTAATGTCACTGTGGATACAGGAGCCGCAGGGACTCAAGAGGGAAATATCACCCTCGACACAGCTTTAGATTTCAACACCAAGGGCGTTAAGATCCTAACTTTGATAGCGGCTAACAATATCATCATCAACGGGCAGATATTTGATAGCGATACGGCAAATACGCCTGAGGATGGATTGAGCTTAGTTTTCGATGCTGGGGGTGCTGTTCAACTCAATCAAAGTATTTCAACTAGAGGGTTTGACCTTTTAATTGAAGCCAATGGTGCGATTACTCAAACGGCTGGAACATTAGATATTGGTGGTAGAACCCGGTTAGAAGCAGGTGCAGCAAATAACATCACCCTCAACAATGACGGCAATAACTTTAATGAAGTTTTAGTTACCAGTGCTAACAATGTCTCACTCAAAGACGATATCAATAATCCTGATAACATTGCAATACAGCTAGGAAGTTCCGTAAAATCAGCACCTTTTGACCAACCTTTTAACATTTCTGGTACTCTTAACATCACCGCTAATGGCGCTATCACCGACTTGGAGAATCTCACTGTTGCGGGTGTCACAACATTAAATGCCAATGGCAATATCACCTTAGATGATGCCAATAACTTCAGCACAGTAGCCGTCACCAGTGGCGCAAATGTTACTCTTAACGACAGCAATGCCATTGATTTAGGCACTTCTAGTATTACTGGCACATTAGGTGTGACTGCTGTGGGTGAGATTACCGATAGTGGTGCTTTGAGTGTTACGGGTGAAACCCGATTAAATGCCAATGGCAATATCACCTTAGATAATGCCAATAACTTCAGCACAGTAGCCGTCACCAGTGGCGCAAATGTTACCCTTAACGACAGCGATACTATTGATTTAGGCGC
>NZ_JAVJZI010000026.1:0-3073 GCF_040223135.1 Coleofasciculus sp. G3-WIS-01 | reverse complement strand
TTGGGAAGCCACAAGGCACTTCTAGACTGAGGCGGGATTCCTCAGCACCAGTTGACAACGCTGTTCGGTCAACGTCTCCCACCTATACCCAACTGTCTCTTTTTTGAGATGTCAGGTTTTGTCGGGAATTTTAGGAACGGTTCAAAGACTTTAATGGAGTAAGCTTGAGCCAAATTTGAGGAATTAAGCATTAGCCCGGAAACCGTAGGGGCGCACGGCGTGCGCCCGATTTAATCGTCAAATCTAATGCCACCATTTTAGCTGGGTCACGCCGCCATCGTGGGTAAGTATTATAACGCGGGAAACGCTTATATTAGAGTTAGTTGCTTTTGCCCACCGAGCGAGTCATTGGGGGTGTATTACCAATTTTGCCAGATCTCAGTTAAAACGGGTTGAAATTTAATTATAGTTAACCGTTTTAGCCGGAACTTGCGTTTCCGGCTTATGTTACAGCAACGGAGGGAATACTATGAACCTAAGAGCGATCGCGCTTGCTACCATTCTCGGTTTATCTGCGCCGACAGTTACCGAGATTATGATTAAAACACCTGTCGTCGCCCAAGCCAGGGTTCCTCTGGGGACATTCGAGGGTGGTGAATGGTCGGTCACAATTAACTATAGCAACAACGCCCTCACTTACTACGGTACCAATCAACGAACCGGTGATAACTTGATCCTCAGAGGTGCGAAAGTACGGGGAAATCCTCAACGCCGCCTTTATATTTGGCAAAACGGGGATTATCAGTATCAAGTTGCATGGCGACCCAATGATCCAAGAATTATTCGTCTTCAGGTATTCAATCCCGCAGGACAAGAAATTCTCAATCGCCTTCTCTATGAAAATTAGGAATGAATGACAGTAGCTGCATAGGATCAGGTAGTGGCGAATCGCCTACTCTTGCTCACCCTTAGCGAAAATGGAGATATATTTTGTTAGTAGAAAAAAAGGAGTGAATTCATGAGTCAAGTGAAAACCGTGTCAGGACAAGGCGTTCCCGTTGTGGGTAATGATATTGATACCGACAGAATTATCCCCGCTCGCTATTTGCGCTGTGTTACCTTTGAAGGATTAGGAGACAAAGCCTTTGCCGATGACCGCGCCCAGGCAAAAGGGCAACATCCGTTTGACCGCCCTCAGTATCAAGGGGCAAATATTTTAGTGGTTAACGGTAACTTCGGCTGTGGTTCTTCGCGGGAACATGCGCCTCAAGCTTTGCAAAAATGGGGCATACAAGCCCTTGTCGGTGAAAGTTTTGCTGAAATCTTCTTTGGCAACTGTTTGGCAATGGGGGTTCCCTGTGTTACGGCTGAACCGGAAACCGTGAAGCAGTTACAGAGAATTCTGGAAGAGAATCCTCAAGCGCCGATAACGGTAGATTTAGAATCAATGGAGGTTCGGTGTGGTGACTTCCAAGCCTCTGTATCCATGCCTGAAGGGGTAAGGCAAACCCTGATTACAGGAACTTGGGATAGTTGTGGACAACTGGTGAAGCAAGTTGAGCAAATTCGGGAGACAGCGATGAAGTTGCCTTATCTGAAGTGGAATACAGCGACAGTATAGGATTGGCAGTGTCTCATCTGGGATAGTAGGCTTGTAGTCAGGGCTTTAGCCCTAGATGCTGTCCTAGTAACATGCGCCAACCCAACCTACTGGCTTGACACAGCTAAAATTGAATAGATCTTACCATTGAATCGGGCGCACGCCATGCGCCCCTACAGTGTCCGGGCTCTCATTCTAATTCATCAAATAAGGTGTGCCACGCTAGTAGGTAATACCCACTGCAAACTCGTAAGATTTGAATTTTGATGTCTCTCTAGAAATTTTAGATTGCGCTGGCATAGTCTATCTCCTAGATTGTCGGGTGGGTATTACCCACCCTACGTCTTTAAGCCGCTTTTTTGAGTGGATTATTTAGCATCACATTGCCGCTAACATCAACACTCAAATCTGTTCCTGGTACGTATCCTTTGAGCACCCACTGTTTATAGAGAGTAAATGAAGTAATTCTGTGAATTTCCTGCATGATGTCCGCAGGAATAAGGTTTTCAACAGCCCAAATAACTGAGTCTGGCTCAAACCAAATCACACGTTCAATACTGACAACCAATACCGCCGCAATATATTCAAGGGTCAGTTTGGTCGTTAAATCGGCAATAAGGGCTGACCCAATTTGGCTGTTGCGAGTCATGATTGCTCTCGCCATCCGGTCAGCTTCTCGGTCGAATTCCAAAGAGTTCATCTTGACCTCGTGAGACTCCGACCGAGCGCGAAAGCAGGTCGGAGAGGGATAGAGGTCAAACCGCACCGCTCGACGCGGTAAGGTTTGACAGTCCAACTGTTGACACCAATCCGGTGTTTCGCTGCAACAATTGGACTTTTTTGGCGGTGAATTGTCCTAACCGTTTCCAGTTAGAATCACTAACTGAAACTTGGGTTTTAGTATCACCAGAAACGTAGCCATAGTAGGTGATACCCGCTTTAATAGCCTTGACGTAATCACCTTTTCTAAAACCGTGACAGGTAACTGTTCCGCCATACCTGCGTCGTTTCCCTCCTTTGCTGGGAATCATTAGGTGTAGTTGACGACGGCATACCGGAGGGCGACTAATCACGGCAAACTGGCATGGTGTTACTTCAATAAACCCTAGCCAAGTACCGCTTCTACCCTTGATTTGGCGATATCGCATAAACCGGGAAGTGGCGAGGCAGATACCATCAACAGCGTGGGCGGCGGGTGACTCTTCTGCTTTGTTTTTGGCTTTGGGTAAACCGAGGTATTTTCTCAGGTTGGATGTGTGCCATCCCTCCTGAATGTGGACAGTGTAGCCCTCTTGTTCGAGCCGATCTAGCTGCCAGTATTGACCAACCATCGCAGGGCTAAAGCCTTTGTCACCTCTGGCTTTAATCACCTCGACCACAGTATTTGTGAACGGGTATTGTAAAGTTTCAATAAGAATATAGTCAGATGTAGTCATGTTGGGTAATATATAGACATGAAACTCTCAGACTATGCCAAAAAAGCAGGAATCAGTTATCGAACTGCCTGGAGGTGGTGGAAACAAGGAAACTTGA
>NZ_JAVJZI010000025.1:0-32766 GCF_040223135.1 Coleofasciculus sp. G3-WIS-01 | reverse complement strand
ACCAAAAAGTTAAACAGTTTTAAGGTCACTGAAACAGTGCTTTTGGATAGTTACCGACTGATAACATTGGCGAGGCTAACTTTACCCCAGAAATGGGAGACAATTGGAGGGGCAACCATACCCCTCCACCCCCTAAAAAAGTATGCTTCTTAAACCACTACCGCGTGTTCCTCCCTGGTCTAAAGCTTGCCCGATAAGCGAAGCGAAGGGACACAGGGTTTCCTACAACGAAGGAGTTTTTATGAAGTGTGAAGTATGAAGTGTAGAACTTCATACTTCATCATTGATACTTCATACTGTTATAGGGCTGGGTTCAGACTATGGATCTAAAACGAGTTGCCAAAGATACAGCCAAAGTGCTAACTAGTTACATGACCTACCAAGCACTGATGATTGTCCTGGATCAATTGGGTGAAACTGACCCGCCCCAGGCTCTGTGGCTGCATTCTTTTTCGGCAAACCAAGGAGTTCAAGATGGAGATGCCTATCTCCAAGCACTCTTGGTGGAAAAACAAGAACTGGCGTTTCGGATCATGACTGTGCGACAGCATCTGAGTGAGGAAGTGGCAGACTTCTTGCCAGAAATGGTTCGCACGAGCATTCAACAGTCGAATATGGAATATCGACGTCAGTATCTCGAGCGAATGACGCAACTCAGTATCTCTGAACACCCAGCCTCAACCGAACAGCCAGCTGATTCGGATATCTAGTTGGCAATTAAAGCGGGTACTCTGCCATCTGCTGAAATACCCCTACTTATGGAATGTGAGTTCCATATAATCTCCCTTTTTCTAAAAAGGAGATCGTCAAAAACACAACCATCACAGAATTACCCATGCAAACGTTACCTAAAGAGCGTCGTTTTGAAACTCTGTCTTATTTGCCGCCTCTGAGCGATCAGCAAATTGTCCGACAGGTTGAATACATTTTGGAACAGGGCTATATTCCAGCCATCGAATTTAGCGAAAGCTCTGAACCAACACAGCACTACTGGACATTGTGGAAACTTCCTCTGTTCAACGCCACTTCTGCTAAAGAAGTCATGGCTGAGGTTGATGCTTGTCGGTCTGAATATCGCGACAATTATATCCGCGTTGTGGGTTTTGACAACATCAAGCAGTGCCAAGTTCTGAGTTTCATTATCTATAAGCCCGGTGAAAATCGTGGTGGTAGTCGGTGGTAGCCCAGGGTACTACTAAGTTGCCCAGCTTTTAAATCTGCTGAGATAGATAGGAGAGGTCATAAAACCTCTCTTTTTTTCTTAATAATCACCACAAAATAATAGTAGAGACGTTACAGGTAACGTCTCTACATTAATACCCCCAAGGGAATTCGAATCCCTGTCGCCTCCGTGAAAGGGAGGTGTCCTAGGCCTCTAGACGATGGGGGCGTATTTCTCAGACCTTAATAAATATAACGAACATTTTTGGGTTTGTCAACTCCTGAGCCAACAAATTAAGCGGAAACTTTTATGGCTCCACCTGAGTGACCAGATGAATCAATTCTGGTAAGATAAGCCTTTCCATAGCAAGGGTGACGGCTCCGGTAGAACCAGGAATGGAGAAAATCAGCTTACGGTGATACACTCCAGCGACAGCCCGTGAAGCGATCGCGCGTGAGCCAATCTCTTGGTAACTGAGCCAACGAAAGACCTCACCAAATCCGGGTAAGGTCTTCTCTAACAAACCGACTAAGGCGTCATAGGTTGTATCTCGCTGAGCAATCCCCGTACCCCCGTTAACCACAACCGCCTGAATATCCGAACGCTTCGCCAAGACTTGCAGATAAGTCTGAATCTGGTTCGGTTCATCCTTAAGAATGGAGTAAGCGACAACAGCATGACCCGCGTCACGCAGCAATTTCTGGATCAGGGAACCACTGCGATCTGATTCGTGCGATCGCGTATCGCTGACTGTCACCACAGCACAAGCAATCGAGCTTGAGCCTGTATCGGGATGAGGCTGATGAATCATATCGGCGGTGTTTAGGCGTATGCAAGGAGATATTTAATCTGACATCTGAGACTAAAGCCCCGTAGATCACAAAGAATTGAGATCTACAGGTTCAATGCCCACAAGAATACCATTAAGTTACTCATCCTTTGAGCCGTGGGAGAATCAAGACTTACTAAATCCTAAACCATTCTCCTCAGCATAGCGCTCCATGAAACGCATAAAGCGCTCCCATTCTTCTGTCGATTTCATAATCACAATTGCTTCTAATGCCGTCGGCTGTCCATTGACAAATTTGCCTTTAACCTCACGGCTAACCAGCTCCCCTTCTTCATCCATCAGGAATATACCTGTTATTTCTTCACCATAGTTGCCATTAAGCGCCTTGGGATTATCAAAATAAAAGGTTGCCGTACCATTGCTGCCATCACGAGAGCGAGTCAGGCGCACATCAGGTACAACTTCTTCGTCAATGCCTCTAATAAATTGAATTTTAGCCATGAGCCGTTCAGTCAAAATTTAAGAAAATTATCACCAATTGAATTATCAGCCGTGCTTGCCATTTGCACAACAACTGGAGCTGACAATTTCCTCCAGGGGTTGATCCGTTTCTACGTCGAAACCGCCTCTAATCGTCAACCCCAGGAATTGCTCCTTTAAAACTTACTTAACGTACCTAGCGCTGCTCCCTTGAGACAGCCTAGGCAACTGATGCCTTAAATTAAGACGATCAGAACTTCCGGCGAGTTACTTCACTTCACTCTACGGCGTTTTAGAGTGAGGACACGTCCAGCCCCACTTGAACAATACAAATGTCCATACCTTTGTACGGCTAGAATTTTAGTTAGATTCAGGTAATCATACCAAAAACCCGACAATTAACAAAAAAAGCATGATTCTCCTGCCATAACGACCGAGGTAATGGCAAAATTGATAGAGTAGATCATCAAAGAATTATCAGGCGCCCCCTCATTGGTGTTAGCGTAGGTTAGCGGAATCCAGCTCACCTTACCCCTGAGGGGAGACGGTTTTGTAGATTCCTGCCAAAAATCTGCACCGTTTCACGGCGATTCCTCCAGTGCTTGACACGAAAGCGGGTACAAGCCTGGGACTCTCGCCACCTTTGCTCTTCCAAATCCTTAACCAATATCAATGGGCAAAAAGCGCGTTCTCTCTGGAGTTCAACCAACTGGCAATCTTCACCTGGGTAACTATCTCGGAGCAATCCGTAATTGGGTAGAAGCTCAGAGTCAGTATGAAAATTTCTTTTGCGTCGTCGATTTACATGCGATTACGGTTCCCCATAATCCAGCAACTTTAGCCACAGATACCTATACGATCGCGGCGTTATATCTAGCTTGTGGGGTAGATTTAAACGATGCAACCATTTTTGTCCAATCTCACATCCCCGCCCACTGTGAACTCACCTGGCTGTTTAATTGCATCACGCCAATCAATTGGCTCGAACGCATGATTCAGTTTAAAGAAAAGGCTCTGAAGCAGGGAGAAAATGTCAGTACGGGTTTACTGGACTACCCTGTGCTGATGGCAGCAGATATTTTGCTCTATGATGCGGACTTAGTACCCGTGGGAGAAGACCAAAAGCAACATATCGAACTCACTCGTGATATTGTAATTCGGATTAATGACCAGTATGGCAGTAAAAAAAAGCCGGTGTTGAAACTGCCTGAACCCTTGATCCGTAAAGAAGGAGCGCGGGTGATGAGTCTCACCGATGGTACAAAGAAAATGTCCAAATCTGACCCATCCGAAATGAGTCGGATTAATCTACTGGATGCTCCAGAGGAGATTCAAAAGAAAATTAAGCGCTGTAAAAGTGATCCAATTAAGGGTCTAGAATTTGACAATCCAGAACGTCCAGAGTGTAATAACTTGCTCACCCTTTATACCCTGCTTTCGGGGAAAACCAAGGAATCTGTCGCCGCCGAATGTCAGGATATGGGGTGGGGACAGTTCAAAGCGGTGTTGAGTGAAGCAACCATTGAAGCCCTCAAACCGATTCAGCAAAACTATCAAGCTGTGATGGAAGATAAAGGCTATCTAGAGTCAGTGTTACGCCAAGGGCGCGAGAAAGCTGAAGCGATAGCTGTCTCAACCCTATCCAGAGTCAAGACAGCTATGGGGTATTCTACAGCCTTGTAGAGACGTAGCATGCTACGTCTCTTAGCAGGGGGAGCAGAAGGATTACAAATGACGAATGACAAATGACAAATGACGAATGACAAACCTTACTAAACCCTCGTTTCGCGACGCAGTTAAATCAGGGGAATTCTTAATTACGGCTGAGGTTACCCCCCCCAAGGGAGGTGATCCAATTCACATGCTTGACATGGCAAAACCGCTTAAGCAGCGTGTTCATGCCGTTAATATTACGGATGGGTCTAGGGCTGTCCTGCGGATGTCTTCCTTGGCAGCCGCCGCTATTTTACAGCAAAATGGAATTGAACCCATCTGTCAGATGGCTTGCCGCGATCGCAATCGACTGGGATTGCAGGCGGATCTGATGGGGGCGCAAGCATTGGGTATTCGTAACATTCTTGCCCTCACTGGCGATCCAGTAAAAGTCGGTGATCATCCTGACGCCAAGCCGGTTTTTGATCTAGAATCAGTACGTTTGCTCCAGCTAATCAGTAAACTCAATCGCGGTTTCGATGCCAATGATAAACCATTGTCTGATGGAAATACAGACTTGTTTGCTGGAGCAGCCGTTGACCCTCAGTTAAAAAGTTGGTCTGGATTACAGCGTCGATTTGAGCGTAAACTAGAAGCGGGTGCCCAGTTTTTCCAGAGCCAACTGATTGCTGATTTCCAGCGGCTGGAAAAGTTTATGGATAAGATTGCGGCTGACACCGATAAGCCGATTTTAGCTGGGATATTTTTGATTAAATCGGCGAAAAATGCTCAATTTCTGAATAAATACGTTCCCGGTGTCAACATTCCCCAATCTATTATTGATCGACTGGCAGCCGCCGCCGATCCACTGCAAGAAGGGATGAAAATTGCCGCTGAGCAAATCCAACTCGCGAAACAACTGTGTCAGGGTGTCCATATTATGGTAATTAAGCGAGAAGATTTAATTCCCCAGATTCTCGATTTAGCGGGAATCCCTCCTCTGAACAGGTAAAACGGATTTCAGTAGACCGAAACGTTTTTGGTTGCGAGCTAATGTAGAGACGTGCCATGGCACGTCTGGGAGTAGGGAAAGATTATCGTTTTTTAGATACCTCACCGTAGCTCTTTCGGCATTCGTGCAGGAGAGATTGGCTGCTCGCAATGGCTCACTTTCTGGGCAATGTCCTGATTGACAGGCTGGGAATGAGGAGAAATCAGGTGTAGCTAAAACGTCAAAAATCCGGCTCCTTGAACACCAAGGATTTTGACGTTTAATTAATTTTTTGGTCTGTATTCAAGCGCCGAAATGATTGCAGGGGGCTTGCTTTGAGGAAAAAGAACGGATGAATAAGACGGTAGATACCGAGATTTGTAACGTTACAGTGTATGATGACCAGGCGCTAGTTAGGCGCCGGGGCGTTGTACAGCTAACGGGTGAGGAACGGGAACTGGTCATTGCTAATTTACCCGTAACGATTTTAAGCGAATCCGTTCAGGTGTCGAGTACAGGTTGTGTCGGTGGGCGATTATTAGAGGTGCGAACGGAACAAACCAGTACTCGTGAAGCGACTCACCCAAAAGTTAGCCAACTTTCTGAGGAAATTAGTCAGTTAGAAGAGCAAAAACGTCAGGGACAAGATGTGCTGACTCTGCTGAATCTACAGCGGAATTTTATCAAAAATTTAGGGAATCAGTATCTGGAGCGCTTGACAAAATCCCAAAACCCTGAACCGTTGAACTTGACTCAAATCGGGGAATTGCTGGATTTTGTGGGAGAACGGTGGCATGATTTATCCGGTGCGATCGCGCAACAGGATCACGAGCAAAAACAGCTTAACACTCAGTTACAGGCGGTGCGGGGGCAGTTTCAGCAGCTCTCTACCCCCCAGATTCATGACAGCTTTAATATCATTGTCACCCTAGAACCATCGGGTTCGGGGGAATTAGCGATCGAGGTTTCTTACAAAGTTACAGGGGTAAGTTGGGAACCCGTCTATGATTTACATTGGCAAGATAACCTCCAAGCCGTTAGCCTTAGTTACTTGGCTCAAATTACTCAAAACACGGGTGAAGATTGGTTAGGTGTAGCCCTTACCCTTTCCACCGCCGAACCCGGAGTTGGGCGGGAAATTCCCCAGATTACACCCTGGTATATTGATCTGCAACAGCCTAGCGCCTTGGCAAATCGGGCAACCACAAACCCAAAGGAGCATAACTCACCTCGCCCCACGTTGGTGAATATGCCCTTTCCTGGGATAGCGCCAGAACCCGAACCGAAGATAGATGAAGAGTTAGAGCGGTTGAGAGTCGAAAAGGAACTCTGGGAACGTCCGGGACAAAAGGGTATTGTTACTTTTACCCTCGATAGCCAAGCCACGATTCCCAGTGATGGGGTGAGCCATAAGGTTGCCATTTTCCACAGAGATGATTATCCCTGTAGGGCTGAATATGTGGCGATGTCGCGCCAACTTAACTTTGCTTACCTGAAAGCAACGGTGACAAATCCGTTGAATGGCGTTACCTTATTACCCGGACAGATTACCATCTTTCGCGATAATACGTTTATTGGCACAACCGAAATCCAGAATATTGCCCCAGGTCAAGATTTTCAAATTGATTTGGGCGTGGACGATGGGCTGAAAATTGAGCGGTATTTAGTAGAACGACAGATGGATAAGAAGCTGATTGGCAATCAGCAGCGTGAAGTGGCTACTTATGCTTATCGGTTAACGGTGGCGAATTTACGACAGAAAGATGCACAGGTTAAGGTGATGGAACAACTGCCGGTGAGTTGTCATTCCCAACTGAAAGTTCGGCTCACTGATGCTAATCCCCAAGTTCAAGTTGGTGAATTGGGTGTGTTGGAATGGTTACTAACTTTGCCTTCCCTTGCCTCTCAGGAGTTATCTTATCAGTTTACGGTGGAGTATTTGCCAGAATTTAGGGTGATAGGATTGGATGTGTAACCTAGTATGCACGCGCTCATCTGGGGAGGAGTTCGATGGCTGGTTTGACGATTAAAGACCTGGAAAAATTGCAGGTGCAACATCCACACTATCGAATGGAGTTAATCGGTGGGGAGATTATTGTTATGAGTCCGTCAGGGTATGAATCCGATGAAGTTGCTGCCGAGATTATCGCCCAGTTGCGTAACTGGGTCAGACCTCGCAGGTTAGGGCGAGTGACAGCATCCAATGCTGGATTTATTCTCCCCAATGCTTCGGAGGACGTGCGTGCGCCGGATGCGTCCTTTGTCCGAGCCGAGCGATTGCCGCGAACCACAGGAGATTATGCTCAGTTAGTCCCTGATTTGATGTTTGAGGTCAAGTCCAAAACTGACTCTTTGTCCAAGCTGCGTCAGAAGATTCAGGAGTTTCTAGCCCTAGGAACACAGGTTGGGGTTTTAGTAGACCCGCGAAGTCGGACGATGGAGGTTTATCGTCCGGGTGTGGAGAAAGTGGTCTTGCGGGATGGGGATGTGCTGACGGTGTCGGAACTGCTGCCCGGATGGGAGTTAGCCGTGGCTGAAATTTGGGCACCAGAGTTTGAGTGACATCTCAAAGGCAACAAAAATATGTCTGTCGTCTCAAAGAGGTAGCAAGAAGCCAGAGACGACACAGCAACTTTTGGCTTGGTCTTTATGGATTGACATTCAGGTATCAACGTCTTCAATCGTGGCTAATAGATGCCTTGGGATGCCAGTGATCAGGAGAGTCAGTCTCACCCATTCAAGGTTAAAGTATAGAAAAGATAAGCGTGCGATCGCACTCTCCATTCCCCAGAAAGGCTTAACCCGCTTCTCGCACTTGATCGGTATAATCTTTGGGACGCATTTGACGAAACACCTGCAATGCTGCTTGCCGTAAACTTAGGGGTAAATAAGATAAAATTACTCCCAATTGCGCTTTCCGAGAACTGCCAATCACTTCCGCTACATCTTGCAGCATTTGGCGTCCCTGAACCGTATCCCCATTTTCAATTAACCGTAACCCCAAAGCCTCTTTTGTCCAAGCTAATTTTTGTATCCTTAGTTTTTCTAATTCCTGATCTGGAAATCGATAACTATCAATACAAAAAACCTTAGCCTTGAGAAAATGCAGATTCTGCCTTAAACTTGTCTGTCCACCGTGGAAACGATACTCCATCAGATACTCTGGCAGAAAATACCCCTGCTTAAGCGCGATCGCTAATCGTACCAGTAAATCAAAATCCTCGCAACCATCGGCTTCTGGGCGCATATAGTCCACATCCTGCAAACAGGCGCGACGAAACAATGTTGAACCCACCTGCAAACTCTGATATTGAAAGGTTTGTCGCATTAAATCAGGAATTATTCCCGGCTTCAGCTTATCTTTGCCCCATTTCGCCGCATTCTCTTTCGTCGCTGACTCCACCCGATTTCCATGTTTATCAATAACCCAGTGATTCGTACAGACAAAATCCACTGTTGGTTCTGCATCTAATACTGCTACCGTTTTTTCTAGAAACTCCGGCGTTAGGGCATCATCATCATCAAATTTGATAAAATAATTACCCTGTGCGGCATCAAATCCAGAACGCATATTTTTACTGCGCCCTATATTATTATCATGGCGAATATAGCGAATCCTGGAATCATCCCACTGACTGACAACTGTCGGTGTCTCATCGGTTGAGCCATCGTCGCAAATAATTAACTCAAAATCTTTATAGGTTTGACTCAGAACACTATTAACCGAATTAACTAGATAGTTGGCACGGTTGTAAGTGGGAATACAAACACTAACTTTAGACATAATAGATTCGGTAAGGGAATAGGGACTAGGCTACAGAGAATAGCTTGATCAGAGGTATCTGAGTTTTGCCCGGTTACAAATCACTCTTTTATCCTTCGTAACATGGCTAACCTGATGCCAAGCCATTTCTTGCTATTCATTTAAATACTATTGAGTACATCAACAATTCTGCGCCGAAAAAAACTATCATTCTTTTGATACCAATCACGAGCATTATCGCCTAATCTTTTTTTTGTCATGTAATGCATTCCTAAAACCTCGTTTATCTTTTCCTCTAATGCCTGGGAATCAACGTAATAATTGATCCCCAAACACTGGGGATTTGCCAGACAATAATCCACTAAAATCCCTCTATCTGCTGCGATCAACTCATTCATCGGTGGTGCATTGGTCGTAATTACTACTGAACGACAGCTCATCGCTTCGGCAATCAAATGACCAAAACCTTCCGCTTCTGAAGGACACAGGTGAATACCATTGCTGTTCTGATATTCCCTTAATACTGTATCATCCAGATAATGAGTAATATACTCAATATTAGTTGTACTCATTGAGTCAGGCTCTTGCCAATTCCGCCGGATAGTTAGGGGGGGCCATTCTGGATGATGCCGCCATAGGTTGATAATTGTATTTGTGCCTTTCTGAGCGCTTTTACCTGCCAGATGGAAAAACTTATCACAATCTTTGCTGGATTGAGGGTTAAATTGGTCAAGACTGGTAAAGCCAATAAATTTAGTCTGGCAGCCTAATTTATCAAAAATGGTTTGGGCGAATTTAGTTTTACAAAGGATGTAGTCAAACTGATTTAAAAAAGGACGCCACTCGTCTCGGAACCATTCCTGATTTGGGATTAAACAGTTGAGGCGAGCATAAGGAAACCAAGAGGGGATAACATACTCCAAAAACAGGTTAATATCATAGGGGGGATTTTTGTTGCTTAATTCCCTAGTAAACCGCTCGACATAGGTTGATAGACGCTGAATTTTATGGTCAAGTGTAGGTTTGCCGACTTCAAAAACAGTAACTTTAAAATTAGACTTTTGCAAGACTTCAGTGAGAATACCTGCGTCCCGACTTAAACCGAAGTTATTATCTACCATTATTATATTGACACGCTTCATAGTCAATCCAGTAAGTTAAATAATCGATTGATATAGATTAGAATCGCTTTATAAATAAACGATAAAATTTAGCTTTCATCGTTTTTATCATTTGATTAAGCTTGTTTTTTTGTTCTTTTAGCCAGTTGGGAGAGGTCAGTGTTTTTGGTTTTTGCTGAGGATATTGCCGAAAACGGTACTCTAAAAATATATTCTGATACGGAATTATTACATTTTCACCTTGACTCAGACGCGCAAAATCTTGATGAGAATAGTTCATATAATGAATTCGGTGAATAGGTTTTAATCCTTGTGCATTATAAAGAATACCATCAATATTAACAAAGGAATCAGCATCAGCACAGTTCCCTGTTCGCTCTTGGGGATTATCACTGAGGGTAAAGTTAAACAATGAATAATCACACCGGAGTGTCATATAATTAAACAAGTTGACTTCCCCCCACCAGTCATTCCCATTTATCCATTTAACTTCCTGCTGTTCAATTAATAGTTTCTTTAGTCGCTCAATTGTATGAGCATCAAAAAAGCCTCGTTTAGAAGCAAAGAAACTCCCGCAATGAAGTTTGGGGCGAATATCGGCTTCTGAGTACCGACCAGAGGCTTCAATAACAGAAAGATTTAAAGCTGTTACAGGATGCGGCTTTCTGTGTTCCCAATCATCAAATACAAAGTCATACTGATCGAGCTTTTTAAACACCGTGTCGAGGGATTTCATTGCCAGACTGTCAGCATCATAGAATACAAACTTGTCAAAATCACCATCAAACGCGGCAAATTTTCTCTGTAAATGACCACCATACCAGCGAGGGCGTTTGACATACTTTTGACCTGCCCGAGGATGTGCCGCCCAAACCTGATGTGCAAAGGCTTCCCAGCGTTGAATAGAGTCCCAATTATCAAACAGGGTGACGTTAGCTCTAGCGTCTAATTCTTCCTGCACTCGATTAAGTTGAGTATCATAGGGAATAACGCAAACAGGAATATCTGGACTCACATTTGCCTCAATGCTATTGAGCAAGCCAACGAGTTGGTCATATACAGCATCATTGGCTAAAGTATAAATACCCATGCATTGCATACAGGAACATCCAACGTTTTCGGTTTTCCCCAAAGCTTAACTCATTCAAGTAAAATGCCAGGGCGGCTAGAGCAACGGATTATGCAGGAGAATATAACCGATGGCGAGAGTGGTGACATCAACCCTAAGACATAAGACAAATAACAACCTACTTAGCTTAATCAGATGACTCTTGATCACACCACCGATAGCCAACCTCATCCCTCCTTTGTCCCCAAAGTATCCGTCGTTGTTCCCATCTACAACGGTGCCGCCGACATACCCGACTTAATCCAGTGTCTCTTCTGTCAAACGTACCCCAAGGATCAGGTAGAATACCTACTCGTAGACAATAATAGCCGCGATCGCACACCTGAGATACTGAAACAAGCCGCTCAAGACGCCAAAGCTCAAGGTATCACCCTTCACCCCCTCATCGAAAACCAGATTCAAAGTTCCTACGCGGCTCGCAATACAGGCATAAAAGCATCCACTGGTGAAATTCTAGCCTTCACTGATGCCGATTGTCGCCCCATTCCCCAGTGGTTGAGTCTCTTGGTTCAACCCTTTACCAATCCCCAAATCGGATTAGTCGTGGGGGAAATTTCCGCCCTACCCGGTAAAACTTTGCTCGAAAAACATGCTGAACGTCAAGGAACCTTAAGCCAAAAACATACCATAGAACACCCTTTTTGCCCCTACGGTCAAACCGCTAATTTAGCCATTCGTCGCCAAGCATTACAAGAGGTAGGCTTATTCCGTCCCTACATGACAACGGGTGGAGATGCTGATATTTGTTGGCGAATTCAGCGCCAGACTCAATGGCAACTTAACTTTGCTGAAAAAGCCATTGTTCAACACCGCCACCGCGCCAACCTACGGGAATTCCGCAGCCAATGGCAACGCTATGGGCGCTCTAATAAATACTTACACGAACTGCACGGCGTCGAATTGCAACCAAAATTAACCTCAAAAAAATCTTTATATTTAATCAGTCGTTGGTTGCTCAAAGAATTACCAATAACTAGCGGACAGATTATTACAGGCAAAGCCTCCTTTGTCGATGCGCTAAAGACTCCCATTAATCTGTACGGCGGCTGGTATCGTGACCTCGGACAACAACAAACTCAAATCGAGGAAAAAGCGAATAAAATAGATTGGTTGTAAAATATTTTTTAATTTTGAAGCCTGTAGGGGCGGGTTTTACGATTATCGTTACTTGCCACCCAGATGTCACTAAACCCGCCCCCTCTGATTCAAGGGGGTGTAGATGGTAGGGTGTAGGGGGAAGAGGAATGGGATTTGCCGATTCGCCTGATTCTTGTGTTAAAACAGAGCTATTTAGACTCCCTAGCGACGACTCATGCCAACGCCTCAGATTGCTGCGATTATCTGTACTCACAACCGAGATGCTTACTTAGGCGCTGCCATCGATAGCTTATTAGCCCAAGATTGTGATAATTTTTTAGTCGTAGTGGTCGATAACGCCTCTAGCGATCGCACTCGTGAGATTGTTGAAGCCCGAATCTCCCATCCCCAGCTAAAATACGTTTACGAACCCGTCATCGGTCTTTCCGTGGCACGCAATACCGGCGCAAAAGAAACCACTGCTCCCATTCTCGCCTATTTAGATGATGATGCCGTCGCCAGTCCCCAATGGCTGAGAATTCTCCTAGATGCCTATCAACAGAATGACAAACTAGCAATAGCTGGCGGTAAAGTCACCCTAATCTGGCCCCCCGGCGTCGAACCCCCCAACTGGATATCCCCAGAACTCGCAGGCAATCTCGGACTTTATGATCTCGGAGATAGCATAGTTTATATCAAAGAACCCGGTCTAACCCCAAGAGGCTTAAACTACTCCATCCGGCGTACCTTCTTGGCAAAAATTGGCGGCTTTGATCCCAATCTAGGGCGCAAAGGCAAAAAATTATTATCCAATGAAGAATTGTACATGACTGAACTCGCCCTCAAACAGGGCTGGCAAGTCGCCTACATCCCCAATGCTGTCGCCGCCCACAATGTTGCCCCAGAACGCCTCAAACGGAGCTGGTTTTTGCAGCGTGGCTGGTGGCAAGGGATTAGTGAATGTTACCGGGAAGAACTTGTTGGTCGAACAGGTATGGGTCAACTCGGACGCGGAGGAGAGCGAATTGTGCGCGGACTCTACAAATCAGCAAAATATTTTACCGATCCTGCTAAACGGTTTGATAATCTAGTTTATGCTTATGGGCAGATTGGTTACTTAAGTGCCGCCATTCAAGCTATGCTAATCAAACCCAAAGATGAGAGCTGAATTATGAGGGAACAGGCAACACAGGCGCACAGGAGCAATGTAGAGACGTGCCATAGCGTGTCTGTAGGGGCGGGTTTCACTACTATCGTTTCCTTTGCACCAGATGTAACTAAACCCGCCCTGACTGAGTGCGAGATTGTTGACCCTTCGCTTCGCTCAAGGGA
The DNA here is from genome assembly GCF_040223135.1 of Coleofasciculus sp. G3-WIS-01. Lineage (NCBI taxonomy): Bacteria > Bacillati > Cyanobacteriota > Cyanophyceae > Coleofasciculales > Coleofasciculaceae > Coleofasciculus > Coleofasciculus sp. G3-WIS-01. The sequence goes on along the minus strand of NZ_JAVJZI010000025.1, from coordinate 19,268 downwards.
ACCTAGTTTTGAATTGACAAATGACAAATCATGAAAAAAGCACTAATTTGCGGCGTATCGGGTCAAGATGGCGCTTATCTAGCTAAATTACTCCTCAACGAAGGTTATAGCGTCTGTGGTACGTCACGGGATGCTCAAATGTCGTCTTTTAAAAATCTAGTTCGTTTGGGTATCCGTGACCAAGTGAAACTAGAATCCGCCGCCCTCACCGATTTTCGCAGCGTTCTGCAAGTCCTGATGAAAAATAAACCGGATGAGGTCTATAACTTAGCGGGACAAAGTTCAGTGGGGTTGTCTTTTGAGCAACCAGTAGAAACCCTAGAAAGTATTTCTATTGGTTCATTAAATCTTTTAGAAGCGATTCGTTTTACGGGTGAACCCATTAAATTTTATAATGCGGGTTCGAGTGAATGTTTTGGGGATATTGGCACAGAAGCGGCTGATGAAACAACCCCATTTCGCCCCAGAAGTCCTTATGCGGTGGCAAAATCTGCTGCCTTTTGGCAAGTTGCAAATTATCGGGAAGCTTACGGCTTGTTTGCTTGTTCGGGGATTCTTTTCAATCACGAGTCTCCCCTTAGACCCCAACGATTTGTGACCCAAAAGATTGTTTCGGCAGTGTCTCGGATTGCCCAAGGTAGCCAAGAAAAGCTGTATCTGGGCAATGTTGACATTAAACGAGACTGGGGATGGGCACCTGAATACGTCGAGGCGATGTATAAAATATTGCAACAAGAGGAACCCGATGATTATGTGATTGCCACAGGAGAGAGTTACACTTTAGCAGAATTTGTGGTCGCGGCATTTGATTGCGTCGGTTTAAATTGGCAAGATTATGTAATAACGGATAGGAGTTTGTTCCGACCAACCGATTTAGCGGTCAGTCGTGGGAATCCTGCCAAAGCTAGAGAAAAACTCGGATGGCAAGCCCAGTATAAAATGCCTGATATTGTGCGGATGATGGTAGAAGATAGACAAGAAAAAAGTAATCCGGTTTGAAATTTGTGTAGGGGCTCTTTTCACGATTATCGTTTCTGACCTCACAAAAGATGCGACTAAACCCGCCCCGACCTAGTTTGAATTTTAAGAATAACTTGACCAATGTGATGGCAATAACGGTTACAAATGGCAAATGACCAATGACGACAAATGAAAATTCTCATGCTTTCTTCCACGTTCCCCTATCCCCCTACCCGAGGCGGAACCCAGGTTAGAACATTTAATTTACTCAAGCACCTGAGTGGGCGTCATGAAATTAGGTTACTGACTCAACGGGCGGATGATGTCACAGATACAGAAATCGAAGCGTTGCAAGAATGGGTGGCGGAATTAGTCGTATTTCCCCGTCCGGAAAAAACCCATTTAAAGGGTGGATTAGGGGGAAAGTTACAGCGCTTTGGTCAGTTTTTACAGCAGGGGATTCCTCCCAGCGTCCTCTCGATTTATTCTCCAAAACTACAAGATTGGGTTGATCAGTGTGTCAAGGAGAGTAAGGTTGATGTGATTACCTGCGAACATAGCGTTAACGAGATTTATGTGCGTCCGGAGTTTCGAGAACAACTGCGAACAGTTGTCAATGTCCACAGTTCGGTGTACGCCTCTTGCCGTAATCAGTTGCAAACGGGTACAAGTGAAAATCTCTGGCGCGATCGCTTGAATCTGCCTCTGCTTTATCGCTATGAACAGCGCTACTGTGCTAAATTTTCTCATATTGTGGTCACAACGGATGATGATCGCCAACAGATTCAGGCATTTAATCCCTCCAGTCAAATTGCCGTGATTCCCAATGGTGTAGACTTTAGCCAATTCCCTTATCGAACTGTTGATCCCGGTGGACATCGCTTGACTTTTATCGGCGCGATGGATAATTTAGCCAATATTGATGCGGTGAAGTTCTTAAGTTTAGAGGTATTCCCCACCATTCAACAACGGTATCCAGACACAACCTTAAGCCTAGTTGGCGCACGTCCAACCTCTGATGTATTGGCGCTGGGAAATCGTCCTGGGATTACGGTAACGGGGCGGGTTCCTTCTATGGCAGACTACTTACATCAAGCCACGGTATGCGTTGTCTCGATGCGAACGGGATATGGGATCAAGAACAAAACCCTGGAGGCAATGGCTGCGGGCGTACCTGTGGTAGGGAGCGATCGCGGCTTGGAAGGACTTGAGGTTGATAGTCCCAATGTACCACTAAGAGCATTAAGGGCGAACTCGGTTTCCGACTATGTCGATGCTGTGACTCGCCTATTTGAAGAGTCTCAACTGAGACAGGAATTGTCACAAAATGGACGTAAGTTTATTGAGAATAATTATACATGGGAGCGAGCTGCCCAGCTTTATGAACAAGTCATTAGTGGAAAGTGAACCACCTACCCCAAATACCCGTGGGTGGGGGCACCATTCTTGCGCCCTTGATTCAATTAGGGCAGAAGAGATTGATAGAGTAGTGAGGACAGCACAGCCTACACAAAGCGCCAACATCTTGAGGGGCGTACAAATAGATGTAATTTTTGCGTAAAGATATCCGCCTCAAGAAATGATCAATCAATAATTTGTGATCAAAAATTAACAATAAATTATCCATATAAATAATTTATGATTAAAATCACAAAATGTTTATATAATCAGGTAAAGCTGTTTGATGAAATAGATATAATCCATTAAGAAAATTTAATAAATGCCATCTCAATTCATCATCAATCCCGATAAAAGCGAATTTATGACTATTTTGGCGGGAATCTGAAGCTTTATGCAAATTCTCATCCTTTCTTCCAAATTTCCCTATCCACCCACCAGCGGCGGAACTGAGGTTAGAACATTTAACTTACTCAAGGCGCTCAGTGAGCGTCATCAGATTACCCTGGTGACTCAACGCACTGATGATATTCCAGAGACTAACTTAGAAAAATTACAGGAGTGGGTCGAAGAACTAGTCGTTTTCCCTCAACCCAACCTCTCACAGAACAACGGCGGACTGCGATCAACAATGCAGCGCTTGAGTACATTCTTGCAACAAGGAACACCTCAGAGTATCTTGAAGCACTACTCTCCTGAGATGCAGGAATGGGTTAATCAGGCAATCGAGTCAGGAAACTTTGAAGTCATTACCTGCGAACATAGTATGAATGAAATTTATGTGAGTCCCCAATGGCGAGAGAAGTTGCGAACCGTCGTCAATATTCATAGTTCCCTCTATCGCAAGCAGCGCCATCAGTTAGACGGGAAACCAGCGGATAAGCAGCTACGAGAGCAATTAAATTTACCCCTACTGCGCCGCTATGAAGAGCGATATTGCAGCAAGTTCACCAATATTGTCGTCGCTACTCCCACTGATCGGCGTCAGATTGAGGATTACGAACCAGAGGGTAAGATCACATTAGTTCCAAATGGGGTCGATTTTAAGCAATTTCCGAAGCGTGTCTCTGATCCTGGAGGACATCGATTAGTGTTTGTAGGTCTTATGGATAGCCAGACAAACATTGATGCGGTGCGTTTCTTCAGCTTAGACGTGTTTCCAGAGATTTTACGACGGTATCCAGAAGCAACCCTAGAAATTGTGGGAGCCAGACCTGTACCTGAGGTGCTAGAGTTGCAGGAACGTCCGGGAATTACGGTGGCAGGTCGGGTGAGTTCAATCGTAGACTATTTGCACAAGGCAACAGTTTGTGTGATTCCCCTGCGGACTAGCTATGGGATTAAAAACAAAACCCTAGAAGCAATGGCAGCAGGAGTGCCTGTGGTGGCAAGCGATCGCGGCTTAGAAGGATTGCCCGTCGATGGTGGAGATGTTCCCCTGCGGGCATTACGGGCGAATGAAACTGCCGAATATGTCTACGCCGTGAGTCGCTTATTTGAGAACCGTCAGCTTCGCAAACAACTCTCAGAAAATGGGCGATCGCTGGTTGAGCAGAAATATACCTGGAAGCGGGCGGGGGAACTATATGAAAAGGTATTGATGGGAAAATGATATCAATATGACCCTTATCCTTTGCTCATTGAGAACTAACACCTCTGTGTCATCAGTGTGACAAACCTCTCCCACCTCCACCCCAATCTCTGCTATAAATCAGTGAAATCAGTGTTTGGGTATGAGTGTAGATTTACTAGCATTTTTTAAGGCGACAAATCCCGGTCAGACGATTAATATCGCTGATCCGGATGATCGCAAATATTAATTAATCAAGAGTTAATTGAACCTGCGATCGCGCAGTTGCAACAGCAGGGAAGAAAGGGATTAGTCGTGATTGTGGATAACCTGGATCGGATTGAGGGTCAAACCAAAGGTTGGGGGCGATCGCAACAGGAATATATTTTTATTGATCAGGCGGAATATTTGCAAAAGTTTAACTGCCATCTGGTTTATACCATGCCCTTGGCGTTAAAGTTTGCTGATGAATATGCCCGGTTAACCCAGCGATACAAGGAAGAACCCAAGGTTTTGCCCATGGTACAGGTGCAGCAGGTAGATGGGAGTGACTGCGCCGAAGGGATGGCATTGCTGCGACAGATGGTATTGGCGCGAGCGTTGCCGGATTTGGACGCACAAGGGCGATTAAATCGGGTGAATGAAATTTTTGACCATCCGGATAGTTTAGACCGCTTGTGTCGCGTCAGTGGTGGTCATGTGCGGGATTGATTACAACTGTTGATCCAGTGGTTGAAGCAGGATCTCAAACAAGGGCGGTTGACTCGTGAAACGTTAGAGGTTTTGATTCGCAGCCGTCGCAATGAAATGACTCTTTCGATTGATGATAAAGAATGGGGGTAAGTGTTAAAGCGATGATGGCACTAAAGTGCCTACTACGAGCGAACGAAGGAAACGATGTCGCAGCTACCTGATATTACACCGGAGAATCAAACGGAACTTGAGGAACTGGCGTTGACGCTGGAAGCCTTTCAGGGTAAGTTTCTGCTGATTTTTGCCCGATGTAATTATGACAGTCTGCGATCGCGTCTGATTCAATGCCTCCAGGATTCCTCTTTGGCGGACATTCGCACGATTACGCTAAACCCTGATGATACCGCCCTTTATCAGCGGATTCAGGGAAAATTGCAGGGGGATAAACCGGGGGCGTTGATGGTTTTGGGGTTGGAGTCGGTGCTATCCCTGGAGACGATGCTGGCGGGGGCGGATTTGGTGCGCGAAGAGTTTCGTAAGCATTTTCCGTTTCCGGTTGTGGTTTGGGGAGCGATAGCGAAACCCAACTCCTTGGGAGAGCTTGAACATTTTGTGCTTTCCCGCTCTACTCCCATGGGAGTGTTTATGGCGAAGACAGCGCAACTACAAACTAGCTTAAGTCAAATGGCACTAAAATAAGCATTTTTGGCGAGCCAAAACTCTTGATATAGCGTAGGGTGGGCATTGCCCACCAACCTTAAGTCAGTGCCATTCAACTTAAGTCGTTAAACTCAATATTCTCATAGAGATCAGCAATTTTAAGTTGAAAATCAAACACATTCAACGACAGTGTTACCGTTGGATCATCATACTCTGACAACAGCCATTGATTCGCCGCCGTTTTCACATAATGTTCCAGATGAATCCTATACTGATCAATAATCAGATATTCCCGAAAGCTGGCAATTGTGCGGTAGGCGACAAACTTACCACTACGGTCATAGTCTTGGGTTGACTTGGATAAAACCTCACCAATAAAACAGGGATTAACAATCGTGTCAGTGCGTCCCGTTTGTAGCTGCAACGGCTTTTCCACTACCATGACATCGGGATACGTATAGAGATTAGCATCGGGAATCCACAGTCGCTGGTCTGTAGCAAAGATGCGATAGTTTTTCCCCCGTAATCCTAATTTCAAGAACGCCGCCAGACCGATGGATAATTCATTATGGTCAGGAGTTCCACCTGTCATTGGAATGATTTCTCCATTGATATAGTCATGGCGTTCTGTGGAAGCCGTTTCAAAGTCTAAATATTCTTCAGGGGTATAGGTTTTTTGCTCAAGTTGAGTGATCATAAATAGCTAATTCTTAATCATTGAATAAGCCCGCAAACCCGCCCGGAGTAGTGCCCATTGGTGTCAACTTAAGGTGAAAACTAATACAGGGGGAGCTTTTCACCCTCATCCCCTGACTGAAACATAGGGGCTTTCACCTTCGCTATCTTGTAACGGAACGTCAGGCGTTGATTTATCCTCATGCAAGCGATCTAAAATCTCAATCACTTCTCGCTCAAAGGATACTTGGGCGCGGTTAGTTCTCCCCCCCACATAAAAGCGATCGCCTTTTTGTAATGCCCAAATTTGGGAGTGGGAGACATAGCTCATAATTACACCCACCATGAGCAAACCAAAGCCTGTATACACAATCGGAATGCCCGGATCAGCTTTTATTTGTAAACCTGTACTGCCAACTAATTCCTTAACGCGCAACGTAACCCCATTTACTTGGGTACTCATTCCAGAACGAACAGTGGAGACTAATTGTCCCTGGGCATCATATACCAAAACCGTCCCCTGTAAATCTTTTGCCAGCAGTGAAGCACCTTCGCTTAAATCCGGTTTCGTTGGTATCCATGTTCCCCAGATGCGCCCATTCCCCTGGGTATCCAGTTTCGCCATGGGTAGCTGGAAAATCGGACTGTTATTTAACTGCACCCGCACCGCCGCAATTCCCCAGTCGGTTTGGTAGAAGGTGACTCCTTGATGGCGCAGGGGTTTATTCACATAAATGGTTTCTCGGTCAATTTCTTGTTCCTGATTATCCACCACCGACAAATCGGAATAAAACTGATCAATTCCGCCTTCGGGTGTGTAGTCAATCCAAAAGCGATTAACGTGAACGCCCCAATCTTGAGGAACCTGAGATTTTGCCCAAGGACCGGCATCAATAATATTTCTGACATGAAAGGTTGCACCACTGGGAACCATTTCCTGTGCCATAAATCCCGTCATCGCGCCCCAAATTGACCCCGCCAGAATAATCAACATACTGGCGTGAACGACAATCGGACCAATCCGCCCGACGATTCCTTTGCGGGCGTAGAGGCTATCTCCTTCTTGAAATACCCGATAGCGTTTGGCTTGTAACAATTGAGATAAAGAATTCAGAGAACCCGTTTCCAGTTCAGCGCTGAGTGCTAATTTCTGAAACTGACGCGGTTCCTGATAATAGTTCCAGCGACGGGCGGCTTTCAGGGCGGGAAATTGACGAGTAAACGTGCAAGCGGTGAGGCTACTGCCAAACAGAACCAGGATTGACAAAAACCACCATGTCCGGTATACGTGGTCTAATCCTAAGAATAGGAGAACTTTCCAGGTTAAGAAACCAAATAAGGCGGGATCTTCGGGATAATTGGCTTGATAAAAGGCGAGAGATTGACCCTGTTCAATAATAGTGCCACTAATACTGAAAAGAGCGATCGCGAGAAGGAGTGCGATCGCGAGTCGTAAATCTGCCAGAAATGATACGATATAACGCCGGAACCAACGTCCGACAGGATTAGACACAGATTGATTATCTAACGTCATTAATTAAAAAATTCCCCCAGGAATCCGAGACAGCAGCGAAAAGACGCCGAATCCGACTAATAAAGCCCCACTAACGGGAGTAATCCAACTTGACCATTGGCGTACTTCTAATAACTTCTTTATTGAAGCAGTAAATGTACCTGCCACAATTAACGGGGTAACATAACCTGCCGTATAGGATAATAGCAGAACACCTCCTAATACCCAGTCTTGTGTACTCGCTACCCAAGCCAGTAAGGTTGCCAAAACCGGAGTACTGCAAGGAGAGGCGACTAAACCAAAGGTTAAACCAATCAGATAGGAACGTACCCCCTTGGGCAAATCTGGGGAAATCCACTCCATTCCCCCAAAAGACGGTAATTGCAGGGGTAAGGCTTCGAGTAGGTTTAGCCCCATGATAATCGCAATCAGGCTGACAATTATGGGTAACCCAATACCCACTTGACCATAAACTCGTCCCACCGATGCGGCTAAAATTCCCAATCCGGCTAGGGTGGTTGCCAAACCCAGTGCAAACCAAGTAGATTGAGTCGCAGCCTGCAAGCGTCCTTTGGCTTCATAGCCGCCAATGTAGCCTATTGTGATTGGCAGCATGGATAGCATACAAGGAGTGAGGCTTGTCAGCAACCCAGCCGCAAAGATAATGCCAATGCTTAATGCACTCAGATGGGTAAGCTGATTGCCAACCAGATTATTGGCAAATTGTTCCAGTTGGTACAGTTGAGTTTTAATGGTGTCAATCATGCGCTGAGTAATTTACCGAATGCCTGTTCTGAAAGCATTTTAGCGTATGGGAATCACGAAGCCGTCAAACTGACATTTTGACGGCTTTCTAAGTAGTCGGACAAAAGTTTTTGGAACGGTGATAATTTTTGTAAATACAACTCTAATTGCCTTGAGGCAAAGGTTACAAGCATTTTTGTTGGGGACAGTACCGTTTATTTATGTCCGACTACTTAGTCATGACTCGCTTACCCGTTATGATAGTAAATTGTATTCAACAACAAAACTGATGAATTCTTGTTTAAAAGTTTCAGATCCAGAGATTTTTGCGCTTCTGGATCAAGAAGCTCAGCGCCAGAAAGATAACATCGAATTAATTGCGTCGGCTAACTTTACCAGCCGCGCCGTACTAGAAGCCACAGGGTCAATCCTTACCAACAAAGTGGCGGAAGGATATCCGGGGCGGCGCTATTTTAGCGGCTGTGAAACGATTGATGTCCTGGAAAACTTGGCAATTGAACGAGCTAAACAACTATTTGGCGCCACTTACGCGAATCTTGAACCCTACACAGGTTCCCAAGCCAATCATGCTGTTTACCTGACGGTTCTCAAACCAGGCGATCGCATCTTAGCAATGGATCTTGGTCATGGGGGGCATCTGAGCCATGGTGCTAAATTTACCATGACAGGCAAAATCTATGACTGTCATTTTTATCAAGTCGATCCCGATACGGAGTACCTCGACTACGATCGCATCCTCAGCCAAGCCAAAGAGATTCGTCCTAAACTGATTATTGCTGGTGCGAGTTCCTATCCCCGCACTATTGATTTCCAACGCTTTCGGGAAATTGCGGATGAAGTTGGAGCCTATTTATTAGCGGATATCGCCCACATCTGTGGATTAGTTGCAGCCGGATTACATCCTTCTCCCATTCCCCATGCTCATTTCGTTACCATGAGTACCCAGAAAACCTTGCGCGGACCCCGCAGTGGCATGATTTTATTGGGGGAACATTCTGCACCAGAATTTGCTCGCAAGATTGACAGTGCAGTTTTTCCTGGGGTACAAGGCGCTGTTCATGTTCATGCGATCGCGGCTAAGGCGGTGATGCTCAAAGAAGCTATGTCTGCTAGCTTTGGGAGCTATCAACGTCAAAACCTGGAAAATTCCCGGATATTAGCCGAAGAGTTGATGGAACGGGGATTCCGCCTGGTTTCTGGCGGTACGGATAATCATTTGATGCTTCTGGATCTCACTGAACAAGGTATCACAGGTAAGGAAGCCGAAGAGCGCTTAGCCAGTGTCAGGATTACCGTCAATAAAAACTTGCTTCCCTACGATTCCCAGAAGCCTACGGTATGCAGCGGTATTCGGGTAGGAACATCGGCAATCACGACGCGGGGATTTGGTGCCCAAGAAATGCATTCCATCGCTGAACTAATTAATAAAATGCTCAGCAGCGAACCTACAGTTAATACCATTGCCAAGGTTCAAGATGAAGTCAGTCGCTTATGTCGCCTTCATCCCCACATTGATTCGATTTACGAGCAAGATGGGGACAGGTTTGCCCGAAAATCAGAATACCAACTTCACAACTAATTTTTAACCTCAAGTTTCTCGTAATTTCTTCCACATCAAACTCGGAAAACATTAGCAATAGGTGCATATTTATGACCACAACAGCCAACTCGGAACAAGCCACAGAACGCGCCAGAGTCCATTACAACAGTGAAAATGCGCGTAATTTGTATGAGATTGCTATTGGCAGCGACACCTTAAATTTAGGATTGTATGAAGATGATCCAGATCGCCCCATTGCAGAGGGAATGGCGAAAACCACTGAATGGATGGCAAAACAAGTCCAGAACCTCAACCCCGATTTCCGTGTCCTTGATCTCGGTTCCGGATATGGACCAGCGGCACGACATTTGGCTGGGAAATATGGCTGTCATGTTACCTGTCTCAACATTAGTGAAGAGCAAAATCAGGAAAATGAGCGGCGTAATCGTGAACAAGGTATTGACAATTTGATTGATATTGTATTTGGTAATTTTAAAGAAATTCCGTTTGATGATGCCAGCTTTGATCTGGTTTGGTCTCAAGATGCCCTATTCCACACAGATGGACAAGATCGTGTTCTAGAAGAAGCCTATCGGGTGCTTAAACCAGGGGGACAATTGTTGTTTATGGATATTCTGCAAGCCGATGATTGTCCAGATGGAGCCTTAAAGGATTCACTCGGGCGGGTTAATATTCTTCACGAACGTATCGGATCTTTCCATTCCTATACCAGTAAAGCCAAAAGCCTGGGTTTTCAAACCATCAACGTGATTGACAAATCCGATCAGTTGCTGGTTCATTACACGAAATTGAGGGATTCTGTCATTGCCCATTACGACGAACTTAGCCAAAAATGTACCCCTGAATTTTTAGAATCCTCTAAGAATGGCTTATGTCAATGGGTGGAATCTGCCCAGAAAGGTCTGTTTACCTGGGGTCTATTTCATTTTCGCCGTCCATAAGTAAGTTGTTTAGGACTTACGCACAGCCTCTATCTGTAGGGTGCGTTAGCCTAGCGTAACGCACCTTTGCCCTCAATCGATACAGCAGTTTGCTCTGCTATGCGGTACATTGTCGATCCCCCTAAATCCCCCGTGCAATAAAAGCTCCCGCATCCTTTGGCTTCCCCCTTTTTAAGGGGGACGGGAGGGGGATCAAAAAGGGGGACTTTGATCTACTGTACTTTATGGAGAGCGCAAAGCGCTGTAATTGTCAGGTGGGCAATGCCCACCCTACTTCCTGTGGTGTATTTTCAGGTAAATAATATGAAGGCTCAAGAAATAGTCAAAACCCATCGCGATCACGTCTTTTTTTCCTGGGTACCTCAGAAAAACATCCAAAATCCCATCGTTATGGATCGGGCTGAGGGCGTTTATTTCTGGGATAAAGACGGCAAAAAGTACCTGGATTTTTCCAGTCAGTACGTCAACATGAATATTGGGCACAGCCACCCCAAGGTGATTGCAGCCATAAAAGACCAAGCTGATAAACTGGTATTTGCTCATCCCGGTACGGCTACGGAAATTCGCGCTGCAACAGCCGCCAAGTTAGCAGAAATTACACCAGGGGATCTGACCAAGACGTTCTTTACCCTGAGTGGGGCTGAAGCCATTGAGAATGCCATTAAAATAGCCCGTATGTACACGGGACGGCATAAAATAGTTACCCGATATCGTAGCTATCATGGTGCTACCTTGGGTGCAGCAACGGCAGGAGGAGACCCCAGACGCTTGGTTCACGAACCGGGAATTAGTGGGATTGTTCGCGTGCATGATCCTTATGCCTACCGTTGTCCATTTGGCTACGCACCCGCAGGAAATCCCCAAGTGTATATCGATCACGTTATTCAGACTATTGAGTTTGAGGGACCCGAAAACGTGGCGGCGATCCTGATGGAAACGATTACGGGTTTCAATGGTGTGATTATTCCCCCCGATGGTTATTGGCAAGCCTTGCGGGACTATGCTGATCAGCATGGTATCTTGTTGATTTGTGACGAAGTGCTAGCCGGCTTTGGTCGCACCGGGAAAATGTTTGCGATCGAGCATTATGGTGTGGTTCCCGATATTATGGCAATGGCAAAAGGACTTACCTGTGGGTATATTCCCATGGGTGGGGTGATAGTACGCCAGCACATCGCCGATTATTTTGAAACTAACCCCTTTGTTTGCGGGCTTACTTTTGGCAGTCATCCCATCGGTTGCGCTGCGGCTTTGGCGACAATGGAAGTTTATGAAGAAGAAAATTTGGTGGAAAATAGCCGGATTATGGGGATACGAATGGCAGAAAAACTACAGGAGATGAAGGAAAAACATCCATCGGTGGGAGATGTCCGTAGCTTGGGACTCTATGGAGTAATTGAGTGCGTCAAGAACCGAGAAACGCGGGAACCGATGGCTCCCTGGAATGCTAAACCCCATGAAATGGTGGTAATGGGTAAAGTTGCTGCTCGTCTGCGGGAGCTTGGTTTACATGGTCTTGTACGCTGGAATTGGGTGTTTATGTCTCCCCCACTTTGCATTAATCAGGAGCAGTTGGAAGAAGGGTTTGCCATTATTGATGATGCGTTGAACATTGCTGATGAAGCCTACGAAGGTTAATTGACCAATGACGAAATAACCTTCGTTAAAATCCTAATCACCCGCGTCTTGATGAGAGAACGAACTTTTCTGTGTAATCAGTGTGTGAATAAGCTCTCACCTCCCTACCCCCATCAGGACAATAAATCAGTGAAATCAGTGTTTTGACAAATGACAAATGACAAATGACAAATGACAAACTACTTAAATAGGAGAAAATTCCCATGAAAATTGGATTTATTGGTCTGGGTAATATGGGCAGTGGTATGGTTGCCAATCTGCTCAAAACAGGATTTGATGTTTCAGTATATGACATTCAACGGTCAAAAGCCGAAGCCTTAATCGCAGCCGGAGCAAGTTGGCGCAATTCGATCCCAGAGGTAGCAGGTGATGCTGATGTGATCATGACCAGTCTACCAGGACCCAAACAGTTAGAATCTGTGATGTTAGGCGATGCTGGAGTGATTGCCAATGCCCATCCTGGAACAATTTGGCTTGATACTGGAACCAATTCCATAGAAATTATGGAAAAGATTTCAGCCATTGCATCTGAACTGGAAATTGACTCAATTGCCGCACCTGTTTCTGGGGGCGCAAAGGGGGCGGAAACTGGCACACTCTCCATGTTTGTTGGCGGAAATCAACAGACTTTTGACAACATTAAAGGGATATTGGAAGCCATTGGTTCTCAAATTTATTATGTGGGGCAACTTTCCCATGCCATTCTTTCTAAGTTGCTAATTAATTATCTTTGCTTCATCAATACTAAAGCTCTGGGGGAAGTGCTGTCCTTGGGAGCAGAAGCAGGAATCGATCCTAAACAACTTACGAACATGATTCAAGCTGGTTCAGGGAGTAGCTGGGTCGCAGAAAAATTGCTTCCCTCTATCTTAGAAGGAAATCCGGGTCCAGCGTTTACATTAAACTTAGCTCACAAGGATGCCTGTTTGGTTAATCAACTCAATCAAAGCTTTAAAACGTCTCTAGAATTTTCAGCACGTCTATGTGAGGTATTACAACAAGCTTGTGCTACCTATGGTGGGGATGAAAGTTTTACTCGGATGATGGATTTGCCGGAGTAGTCAAGTCACTTCCGTCTAAATTGCACCAGTTAAATCTTAATTTAATCTCAACAGTAGGGTGTGTTAGCGGAACAAAGTGGAGCGTAACGCACCATTTTTTTGAGGATTGCGGTGGGTTACGCTTGGCTAACGGCACCCTACTCGCTCGCACCATGAGTAATCTAGTCTAAAATGTTGCTATGAGCAGTCAATCTCAACAATACCAAATCTCTGAAATTCAGCAAGATAGAAGAAAACTTTTCCTTGATTGGGCTGATGGTCATCGCAGTACCTTCCACTATATTTGGCTGCGGGATAACTGTTATTGTTCGGCTTGTGGTGACCCCAGACATGGAGAAAAGCGTTTTCGGATCATTGATGTTCCCTTAGATATAGAACCCCTGTCAGTTCATTGGGATAGTGGAAACACACTGGAAATACTATGGAAATCCGACAGTCACAAAAGCATTTATCATGCTTCGTGGTTGCGACAGCATTGCTATTCGGCTACGGAGAGAGAGCATCGCCAGTATCGACCGATTCTTTGGGATAGCCAGATTGTAACTAACCTGCCGCAAATTGCTTATGAAGAAGTCAAAACTGGGGATGCAGGTCGGTTGCAACTGTTAGAATATCTGAGAGATTACGGGATTTGTTTTTTGCGAAACGTGCCTCCTAATAAAGGAGAACTCGAATCCTTTGCCCAGTCATTTGGACCTCTATTGGAAACCAATTACGGACGTATATTCGAGATTGTTGTTGACCCAGAGGAAAGCCAGAACAGTGTTGCCAACTCCCAAATTGATCTAATACCTCACACAGATGATGCCTATCAATATGCACCACCGGGAATTATTTTTTTCCACTGTTTAATGGCGAACAACGATGGTAGCGGTCAGTCTACCTTTGTGGATGGTTTCCGAATAGCAGAGGTGCTACGTCAGGAGAATAGGGAGGTGTTCGATCTACTTTGCCGTTACGAGGTTTCTTTCCGAAAACATTATCGCGATCGCATCGATATGCGGTTTAGCCGTCCGGTTTTTTGCCTAGATAGTTCGGGTCATTTGCAGCAAGTTCGGATTAGCAATCTATTCCCTGCTCCCTTGGACTTGCCAGAGGAGATTATCGAGCCATTTTATGCCGCTTATGGAAAGCTGATGCAGCTCTATACTGATCCAAGATACTACCTGAAACAAGGTCTGCAACCCGGAGATCTGGTCATGTTTGACAACCATCGTATCCTACACGGACGCACTGCGATCGCAAGACAAAATCAGCGCCGCCATTTGCGCTACTGTTCAGTAGAGCGAGACTATTTTCATAGCCAGTGGCGGCTGCTTCAGACAAATCTCAGCTTTCAGGGATAGGTTGCAAATCGGGAATAGCTTGGCGGAGTTTTGAGAAAGACCAAGCTCCCTCGCGCAATAACTGAGCCTGTGATCCGGTAAAATCAACTAGGGTAGAAGGCTGTTGTTCAGGATTTGGTCCTCCATCCAGAACCAGTGGAACTCGCTCTCCCAATTGTGCCGCGACTTCAGGAGCTGTTTTCTGCGTCTCCATCCCCGATACATTAGCACTGGTTACCGCTAGGGGATCACCAACCTGACGCACCAATTCCAAACAAAGGGGATGGTTAGGGATTCTTACGGCTACTGTGTCTTTACCTGATGTGACAAATGATGGGACAATTTCAGTCTTAGGAAAGATGCCAGACATTGCCCCGGGCCAAATTTTACGGAGCGACTTGATGGTACTTTCAGGAATGCCTTGAGTTACTTGTTGCAGTTGTTCAAAATCGGCGACATAAATGATTAGGGGTTTGTTTGGCGATCGCGATTTCACCTCAAAAATCTTTTTAATGCCTGATTCTTTGGCAATACTGGCTCCAATTCCATAAATCGTATCGGTGGGGAAGACAACGACATCACCTTTCCCAAGCAAATTCACTGCCTTGCGTATGGTGGCTTCTTGATCAGCCGGTAAAATTTCTGTCATATTTTACTTTCCAGAAGTATGTTGGTTGTCTTTAATCCTTCAATGTCAGCCCAAATTATTATCCAGCAAAGAACACAAGGTTTTGGGATCGAGAGGAGTAATTTAGGTATTCCACTCTCAATACTAAACGGTTTAAGACTGAATTTAATCAGATTTGTGAATAACTTTGCGATAACGCATTTTGAGAATGAGTCCCAGCATGATTTGTTTCATCACCCAATAAAATACTGTCAACACGATAAAGGTGACAAACATGACCAACAAGGGACATCCAGTTATCAAAAAAGACAAAAAAAGAGGAAACCTCTCTCCTCTTTCGGCTTAAAATAACTAATTTTTACGATTTTTTATCGCTAGGTTAACCAATTTCTTAGGTCAACCCGTTTCCTTTTTTTCAACGTCCAGTCAGGTTAAAGCAGAAAAGCTATTTAACCCATCCTTTACGATACAATACTGGGCAGTTATGAGTGACGATAAACTTCGCATCATTCAATTTTCCTGCTTCTCCAAGTCCATTCCAAGCTGGTGCACAGATAGTTGTATTAGTTGTTCCTCCTGTATTACTTCCTTGAGGTAAACGCCATCCGTTTCGATACATAACAGCGCAGTCAGTTTTAACTAAATTCTCTAAGTTGCTAATTTTGGAGGCGCTACTAATACTATTCCATGCTTCTTCACAGCCTGGAACTGCATAGTCGGCATAGGCGTAATCGGCATAGAATAAGGACAAGCAAAGTATCACAAAAACAGTCAAAAACCTGGCGATTTTTTTCATTGTTAGTAACCTTCTTCAATTTTCGTTAACTCCCAAACCCTATTACAGTATCACTTATTTCAAGCAAATATCACAGGTTAATATTATTTTAATATTTCAAGAAAGTCAGCTCTCTGGGTCTACTGGACTTGCGGTGGAACAAAACAACTCTAAGCATTGCTCGGCAAGAGCACTCTGTTAATAAACCTATGCCGTTTTATGAAGAAATGTATAAATATCGCCTCATTATGTAATCTAAACAGTAGGGTGTGTTAGCGGAACAAAGTGGAGCGTAACGCACCAATTTTTTGAGGATTGGGGTGGGTTACGCTTGGCTAACGGCAACCTACTAGCTTGGACAATGAGTAATCTAGTCTATAATTTTGCTATGAACTAATTTAATCAGATTCGTGGAGAAGTTTGCGATGACGCATTTTGAGAATAAGTCCTAGGGTGATTTGTTTCATCAGCCAATACAATACCGTCAACACGATAAAGGTGACAAACATGACGAACAAGGGACGTTTAGCCGTCAAATCATCCACAATTGTTTGGGCTAAATCCTCAGGTTGTGTAACTAAATCCCAACTATTAAATCGGAGAAATCGTCCTAAATAGATACCCACCGCGCACAGAGCATGAGTAATCAGTTCAGCCGGAAGGGTAAATTTACCCATTCCTTGCTTTTGTAAATAGTATCCTAAATTAATTAACGAGATAACGTAAGCTTCAAACCCAAGTATAATAACGCTAAGATGCTGAGGAATTAGGACTAAAGTAATAACCCATACGGAGTAGTTACGGCGAACGGCATCAATTAGGTGGATGATATCAGTCAGCAGATAAGGTGCATTGGGTAAGAAGGCAATGAAAACAATTAAACCCGCCCACCACAAAAGGTTACGGTTTCCAGATGAGCGGCGAAAGAGCCAAACGCTTAAGGCTAAGGGGATAAACGCCAGAAATAAATTCCAAGCCATCCAACCGCTATGACGATGCCACGCTTTCCAGGCATCATTTAGGAGAAATCTGAAAGACATGTTTTTACGGGTATAAGTCTGCTAGGGAATCGCTTATTCACCAGTATAGCTAATGGCTTTAAGACGCCGTGAGTCGTTTTTCGTGACTCGCTATCAGCGAACTTTTGTCAATAGACTTAAGATATAAAAAATAAGTTTATAGAAAGCCTGTGGAGATATTGACTTCTCCCCCGGTTAAAACGCGGGGGATTCTAAGCAGATACTTTGGGACGGGCTGAAGCCGCGTCCCGTCGTTTTATCTTTTTAGAGTTCCAGAGGAAGACTCTGGATGGCGCAGTCAAAAACGCCCTACTGACCTTGGCTAGAGCAAGACCTAGCTGTATCTCTACTTTGCGGAGAATGTTAGCAGCACCATTAGCATCGGCGTTGATGAATTCTCCATTTTTTGTGCGATACATTCCACGATGAACTCTTTTCCCACTTGGTTTCCACCCTTCCGGGCCTGAGCCGAATACAGGTAGAAAATCCTTGTCCAGAAAACTCGCCTTCGATGTATAGCTTTCTTCAGTTTCTATAAACTGAATTCCATATTGTTCGCACAATTGTCTGATTCTTTCTTTAAGACAAGTGGTAGGAATTTGAACAAATTCCTGATTATTCTTTTTGCCTAGCTCAATCCCATTCTTGTTGCCTTGATTCCACCCGAAAACAATAGTTCCAATCCGGCAATTTAAGCAGTGATTGACAACAATTCTTGCTGCCTTATTCACGGCGTCTCTAATTTGACGATTGCGTTTTTCGGTTAAGGATGCCAATTCTTCATTCCAGAACCCTTGGGCTTTTCCTTTTTTTAGAGTTGCTACTCGCTTGTTATAGAACTGGTTTAGGCTCTTGAGCTTACGACCATCAACAATAAAGCTGGTTCCTACGTTAGAGACACAGGTTAGCCAGTTGTTTAGTCCTGGGTCGATTCCCAGGACGTTCTTTGCATCAACATCGGCTTGAATGCCAGGAATACTGTAGACAAACTCGGCATAAAAACAGCCATTGCGAGGCAATATTCTTAGTTCTTTGATGTTCTTAAAGTCCAGATTTGACGGCATCGGAATAAAGAACTCCGAAAGCTTGAACCAGGTTTTAACCAGTGTTCCTAGAGGAAAACGGATCAAGCCATTTTTGAACCTAAGGGCTTGCCTAGGATAAGCGACAACAGTCAGACCGCCCTTCTTTTGGTATCGGGGCGGTCTGGGTTTATCTGTTATCTTCCCTTTGTTAAATGCTTTGTTTAATCCTTGAAAAGACTTAAATGACTCGGCTACTGCTCTCAGGGTTTGTTGAGCGACCTGGGAATACAATGCTTGGAAGTGCTTATTGCTTTTGTACTCTTTTTCCAGGTCATACTTGCCGATTATTTGGCGACATTTAAACCAGATCTGCCTGGCGTAATAAGTTCCGCAATTTGTTAGCTTATTTGCCTCGGAACAGATGTATTCCAAGACTGCCGCTAACTCGTCATCTGGAGTTAACAGTACTTGCTGACATCCGTACAAGCTTATCACCTCCTTGTTTAGAGATATATTATATCACTGGTTAGAGAATTCGTGCGGGATAAATCCCGCTATCTGCACGACGCCGCTCGTTTCATCCCCCGCTTGAAAAGACGGGGGCTTTCACCATCGCTTTTCGGTAATGCAGGAACAGTTTCAAAAGCATACCCTTGAGGATCGCGAAGGGTCAAAAAAGGGTTTCTGGATAGGTTTGTTAACTTTTCCTGACATTCCAAGAGGTTTAGTCTCTCTCATGTCAGGATTAATTAATATATGTCTCTTAGCTTAGGTGCAAATAGCTGGCTTCGACTTCTAGCTGACGAACTAAGGCGTCATTGCCATTGGCTCTAGCAACTTCTAGACGATGTTGCAAGTTCTTTTGCAGACTTTGGCGATGGATAGCTGCGGCTTCTTTTGCTTGTTTTTGTAGGTCTTTGTTCATCGAAACTCCTTTGGGTCCCAAACCCTGTCTTTATAAGACAGCTTTACAATTAAATGCTGGTTTTTAAATGGAGATAATCCCAGGAACCAGCAAACCCTGTAATAAGTCCCTTCGCCCACCCAGTCCAAGATGTCTT
>NZ_JAVJZI010000016.1:0-25578 GCF_040223135.1 Coleofasciculus sp. G3-WIS-01 | reverse complement strand
TGGTATAGTTTTATCATGGGAAAATGTGCCGACATATAGCCTTTAGCTCAAGGCTTTTAGAGCAGGACAGTAGAAAGAGCGATCGCACAACTTGCCGGTTGGTTTAATTACCCCTTGATTTGACAATTAAGCCAAGATACAGAAAAAAAAATTGACTCGTAGGGGCGGGTTTGACTATTACCTGTTGTCAGAAACCCCTCAATTCAATAAACCCGCCCAGCCCCTACGAAGAAACCAATCTGCCCCATCTGCTCACCAACCCAGAGCGATCGCGTAAAATGTTAAAAACCGTTTGTTATACCAGCTAGGATGGCTCAAGACTGGGTAAAACAGAAGACTAGGACGAGCAAACAGCTACAACCCATAACCTATTATGGGATTCTGGGGGTACACCCCAGTGCATCTGCTCTAGATATCCGTCGTGCCTATCGGGAACTGAGTAAACGCTACCACCCCGATACCACCGACTTACCAAAAGCAACGGCAAAGACTAAGTTCCAACAGCTCAATGAAGCTTATGGGACTCTGAGTAATCCAGAACGGCGAATCCTGTATGATCAAACTATTCGCTATTCTCGCGTCAACGTCATTCAACCGCCACCCGGATTGAACCGTCCCGTCGTGCGATCGCGAGTGGATCACTCATCCTCTGCCTACCTTGACCCCACTGACCGTCCTCTCTCCCCTGGCGAGTTATTTGCCCTATTTATTTTAGGCATAACCTTCGTGGGATGCTTGCTCCTGGCAATTGTGATTGGGTTAACCCGAGGAGACAATGCCTTTCAAGTTTCTGGGATATCTCTATCCACTCGAGTCACCACTCCACCGATAACTCAATTACAAACAATCCCTCTATATCCCCCTTCTAACCAACATATCTCCCCATCTAATTCACCGTCAACCCCTGTTTTTGTTCCATCCCTCAATCTATGAAAACGTCTATGGTACTTCCTTCCTCTGACACCCCCCTCTATAACCATCCCCTTCCTGAAATCGAAAATTGGCTTCGTTCACAAGGATGTCAACAAGATAACAATGAACTCAATTGCTGGCGTGTGGAACGACCAACTTGGCAAGCCGAACTCTGTCTAGAAGTTGAGGAATTAGCCGTGCGCTACATTAATGCAGCAGAAGGAAGACGTGACATTTTGCGCTCTTTCAAGTATTCCCTCAGTCGTGAAGATGTAGAAGCAGCAGTTTTCTCTGGTCCATAAACGACCCATAGATTGTAGAAACGTAGCCTGCTACGTCTCTACAATTTACCAAATCGCCGATCTCGTTTCTGATAAGCAATTAAAGCTTGATGAAACGCTTCTCGGTCAAAATCGGGCCAAAACGTGTTTGTCGTATAAAATTCAGCATAAGCCATTTGCCAGAGGAGAAAATTCGACAAACGCATCTCTCCACTAGTGCGAATCAGCAAATCTGGATCACCAATATTGGCAGTATAAAGATGGCGAGAAAACAGCGCTTCATCAATCTCCTCCGGTTGAATCTGACCATGCTGAACCTGAGTAGCAATTGCCCGACAAGCCTGTAAAATCTCTTCACGTCCACCGTAATTGGTCGCCACAGTAAACTGAATCCCGGTATTATTTTCAGTTTGGGTCATCGCCCGTTCAATTTGGTCTTGCAGGGATTGCGGTAATGCCGTTAAATTCCCCACAAACTGAATGCGTACATTCTCCTCCATCATCTCTTGGAGTTCTCGCATCAATACCCGCTCAAACAGTGTCATTAAAAATTCCACTTCTTCGATAGGACGTCCCCAGTTTTCTGTGGAAAAGGCATAAGCGGTTAAGGCTTGGATTCCCCAATCATCACAACAGCGCAACAACCGTTTTAAGGCATCTACTCCTCGGCGATGACCCATAATCCGAGGAATACCTCGGCGTTTTGCCCAACGACCATTACCATCCATAATCACTGCTACATGTTTAGGTAGACGTTCCTGGTCGAGGTCGCTTGGTAATTCTTTTAGTATCGTTTGCATAATAGTTGTCTAAATAATAGTCATTTCTTATTACGAGAAGTAGAGGACGGCAGACGGAGCAAACGCGAAATGAGTAGCCGTCCCTGAGACTTAACTTGGCGACCTAAACTGCGTAAACCAGGGGCAACTGCTTCACGGTCAACCGCTGTCGAAAATCGAGCCTCTAACAGTTCTTTGAGTTTACTACTGGTTAAAGGTCGGTTGAGTCCGCCCCGTTCCGCCAATGAAATAGAACCCGTCTCCTCGGATACAACAATACAAAGGCAATTTTCCACCCGCTCAGTAATTCCCATCGCGGCTCGATGGCGCGTGCCAAGCTGTCGTGAGGCAGTTCGCTCGGATAGGGGTAAAATCACACCTGCTGCAGCTACACGAGACCCCCGAATCAATACTGCCCCATCATGGAGTAACGTAGTCGTCTGAAAGATAGTTTGCAGCAGTTCTTTAGACAATTCAGCATTCAACTGTACCCCTGGTACAGAAAAATCTCGCTCATCAATGGTTCCATTGGTCTCCATAATCATCAATGCGCCAATCCGATTTTGAGATAATTCTTTAACCGCATCGACAATTTCATCAATAACACTATCTGGTTTAGGCATAGGGCGGCGTTGGGATTGAAACAACTGCCTAATTTCTCCCCGCCCGACTTGTTCGAGAAAGCGGCGAAATTCTGACTGAAAGATGACAGCCATCGCCACAGCCGAACCAACCACCAATTTTTCTAACACAAAACTCAACAGGGTCAATCCTAGTTGATTACTGACCGCTGCCGCTAGCATCAAGACGATTAGCCCTCGAACCATCCACAAAGTACGACGCTCCCCGATAATGAGGAGAACCATATAGGTGAGGGCTAGAACCAATCCGACATCAACGCTTTGCTGCAACAAGGATTGAACCCAGCCAGAGTCAGGAAAAGAACCCGACGACGACGCAGGCATTGAACTTCATTAAACGTTTAGCAACTGAGAGCTTGACTCTGGCTTGATTGTAACGAGATTAGCAGGGGAGTTGCGACTGATTCGTCATTTGTCATTTGTCATTTGTCCTTGGCTCCCCCATCTTGCCATAGTGCCATGGCACGTCTCTACATGCTCCCCCATTCCTCATCCCTTATCCTGGGATACAAGTCGTTTCGGTAAATGATCCATGCGGATTAAGTCTTGATAGGTTTCTCGCTGCAAAATTAATTCAGCCGTTCCATCCTTAACTAACACCGCTGCAGGTCGAGGTACACGATTGTAGTTAGATGCCATGCTGTAATTGTATGCTCCAGTTCCCATGATTACGAGCAAATCCCCAGGTTGGGTTTCGGGTAATTGGGCATCTTTGAGTAAAATATCCCCCGATTCACAATGTTTACCCGCAATTGTGACAGTTTCGGTTATTGGTGCTGACATGCGATTGGCAACCACCGGACGATAAACCGATTGATAAGTAATCGGACGTGGGTTATCAGACATCCCCCCATCAACGGCTATGTAGGTTCGCATTTGGGGGATCACCTTGCGACTGCCAATGGTATACGCCGTTACACAAGCAGGTCCAATAATTGATCGCCCCGGTTCGGATAATAACCGGGGTAAGGGCAACTGCTGCTGGTTACAGGCATTAACCACAGCTTCACAAACCCCCTTGACCCAATTATCAATCGTGGGGGGATCATCGTCTTCGGTATAGCGAATTCCTAAACCGCCACCGATATTCAGTTCTTGAATGGATAGATTGAACTCAGAGGCTTTCTGGAGATAATCAACCAAAACCGCCCCGAGATCTTTGTGGGGTTGACTCTCAAAAATTTGTGACCCGATGTGAGCATGTAAACCAATACAGTCGAGGATAGGATGGTTGCTAATGAAGGCAAAAACTTGATCGAGACTGTGGGGATCAAAACCGAACTTGCTATCCAGATGACCCGTGCGAATGTATTCATGGGTGTGACACTCGATCCCAGGTGTGATCCGAATCATGATCCGAACCTTAGCGTTCCCAGAGGTTTTCTGTGCCAAATCCGCCAGAGTTTCTAACTCCAAGCGGTTATCGACAACAATGGTACATTGGCTCTCAATGGCGAGTTGGAGTTCAGCGATAGACTTGTTATTGCCGTGGAAATACAGCTGATCAGCTTTTACCCCAGCTTCTAGTGCGGTGTAGAGTTCACCTCCGGATACGACATCAATCCCCAAACCTGCCGATGCCGCGATCGCACAAACCGCTAAACAATTCCAGGCTTTTGAAGCATACAGCACTAAGGTATCTCCGGGATAGTAACGGGCAAAGGCATCCCGATATTGGCGGCAAGCTGTTCTTAGGGTGACTTCATCTAGAATATAAAGGGGAGAACCAAACTCCTCAACTAAACCTTTAACATCACAGCCACCAATTTCCAGGCAGTCTTGGCTGTTAACAGTGGCTGTAAGCGGCAACAGTTCCTGATTGGGGGAGCGATCATCGCCATGGAAATGGGATGATCGAAGATATCGCTGTCCAGAGTTTTGCACCTGAGTGGAGTCAGTCAATAGCATAATGTCGTTATCATCTTGAAATGGATATGGGCAGGTACACCAAAAGCGTCCGTTCCTTAGTGTACAATTGAGTGCTGTGACTGTCTTAGAACTAAAGCCGCTAACCACAGCAAAACTGAGTGCGGCTGTTGATCTCGATCTTGTATGTTTTGGCGGGCTGTGGACGCGATCGGGTTACGAACGAGAGTTAAATAGCCCGAATAGTCAATTACTGGTTTTAGAAGCACACAACCCCTGGGATAAGCGCCCAGTGGGTTGCCATTCAGCCGTTGTTAGACCACAAAATCCACTTGGGGAGGATCTACCCACGCACCCCCCTTTAGGGAATGCCTTAGTGGGTTTAGGTTGTTACTGGTCAATTCTGGAGGAAGCGCATATTACGATTTTGGCGGTGCATCCAAACTATCAACATCAGGGACTGGGGCAATTTTTACTGTATGCCTTACTCAAGGACGCTAAACAGCGTCAGTTGGAGTGGGCAACCTTAGAGGTCAAACCCTCGAATCACGCTGCCCTGTCTCTCTACCAAAAGTTTGATTTTATTCCAGCCGGACGACGCCGAGGATATTACCAAGATACGGGTGAAGATGCCCTAATTTTGTGGCGCAAGGGTTTACAACAGCCGGAATTTGAGCAAACCCTGCAAGAGTGCTATGAGCAAATCGTCTCCCGCTTAACCCGTCAGGGTTGGCAACTATTTAGTTATGTGTGATTTGTGACTTGTCATTGGTCATTTGTCACTTGTTGATTGTTCATAGAAAATTCTTCTGTCCCTAATCTGCCCCAGCTTGCCATAGTGCCATGGCACGTCTCTACTTCCCCAGCTTCCCAAATCCCTCCCCTGAGAGAGAGGAATTTGAAGATTAATTTAGACAGGTTGTTGTATAGGAGACAGCCTGAGAAGTCTCCTATGCTAGAATCAGCGTACACGGGCACGCAACAGGTGATGGAAATACGCCATGTTTGAACGCTTTACAGAAAAAGCCATTAAGGTGATCATGCTAGCCCAGGAAGAGGCACGTCGCCTGGGGCATAATTTTGTCGGCACGGAGCAAATCCTTCTGGGTTTGATCGGGGAGGGAACTGGCGTCGCCGCCAAAGTTCTCAAGTCGATGGGTGTCAATCTTAAAGATGCCCGGATTGAAGTTGAGAAAATCATTGGTAGAGGTTCCGGCTTTGTCGCTGTGGAAATTCCCTTTACCCCTAGGGCAAAACGAGTATTAGAATTATCACTCGAGGAAGCCCGCCAACTGGGTCATAACTATATCGGAACTGAGCATCTACTGCTGGGGTTGATCCGGGAAGGCGAAGGGGTGGCGGCAAGAGTCTTGGAAAATTTGGGTGTAGACCTGACCAAAGTGAGAACTCAAGTCATCCGGATGCTGGGCGAGACGGCAGAAGTCACCAGTGGCGCATCTTCGGGTCGCACGAAAACACCAACCTTAGATGAATTTGGGAGCAATCTGACCCAAATGGCGGGTGAAGGTAAACTTGATCCGGTAGTGGGACGCGCTAAAGAAATTGAGCGCGTTATCCAAATTTTGGGACGTCGCACCAAAAATAACCCTGTATTGATAGGGGAACCAGGGGTCGGCAAAACCGCGATCGCAGAAGGATTGGCGCAGCGAATTGCCAATAACGATATCCCAGATATCTTAGAAGAAAAGCGCGTCGTTACTCTGGACATCGGGCTACTGGTGGCGGGGACGAAGTATCGGGGTGAGTTTGAAGAACGCCTCAAGAAAATCATGGATGAAATTCGTCAAGCTGCCAATGTGATTTTGGTGATTGATGAGGTTCATACCCTGATCGGTGCAGGTGCGGCTGAAGGGGCTATTGATGCCGCAAATATCCTGAAACCGGCTTTAGCCAGAGGCGAACTCCAATGCATTGGGGCGACAACCCTGGATGAGTATCGTAAACATATTGAACGGGATGCGGCATTAGAACGGCGCTTCCAACCCGTGATGGTAGGGGAACCGTCCGTTGAAGAGACGATTGAGATTTTATACGGGTTGCGCGAACGTTATGAACAGCATCACAAGCTGAAAATTTTAGATGAAGCCCTGGATGCAGCGGCAAAACTGTCAGATCGCTATATCTCAGATCGGTATTTGCCAGATAAGGCGATTGACTTGATTGATGAAGCCGGTAGCCGCGTGCGTCTAATTAACTCCCAGCTTCCCCCAGCAGCTAAAGAGTTAGATAAGGAACTGCGACAAGTCCTCAAAGAAAAAGACGACGCCGTGCGATCGCAAGACTTTGACCGGG
This sequence comes from Coleofasciculus sp. G3-WIS-01, assembly GCF_040223135.1. Lineage (NCBI taxonomy): Bacteria > Bacillati > Cyanobacteriota > Cyanophyceae > Coleofasciculales > Coleofasciculaceae > Coleofasciculus > Coleofasciculus sp. G3-WIS-01. The sequence continues at coordinate 18,786 of NZ_JAVJZI010000016.1, read as the reverse complement.
CGGGGGAACTGCGCGATCGGGAAATGGAAATTAAAAGCGAAATTCGCGCGATCGCTCAAAATAAAAAGACAGAAACGGGAACGGATGATTCACCGGTTGTTGATGAGGAAGATATCGCCCACATTGTCGCATCCTGGACCGGTGTACCCGTTAGCAAGCTAACTGAATCCGAGTCCGAGAAGCTGCTGCACATGGAAGATACGCTGCACCAGCGCCTCATCGGTCAGGAAGATGCGGTGAAAGCGGTGTCTCGCGCGATTCGACGGGCAAGGGTAGGTTTGAAGAATCCCAACCGTCCCATCGCCAGCTTTGTCTTCTCAGGTCCTACCGGGGTGGGTAAAACTGAGTTAGCCAAATCCTTGGCGGCTTACTTCTTCGGATCAGAAGACGCGATGATTCGCTTGGATATGTCCGAGTACATGGAACGCCATACCGTCAGTAAGTTGATTGGTTCGCCTCCAGGGTACGTCGGCTACAACGAAGGCGGTCAACTAACTGAAGCAGTACGTCGTCGTCCCTACACGGTGGTGCTATTCGACGAAATCGAAAAAGCTCATCCTGATGTCTTTAACATGCTGCTGCAAATCCTGGAAGACGGGCGTCTCACGGATGCTAAGGGGCGGACAGTAGACTTTAAGAACACCCTATTAATCATGACCTCTAATATTGGGTCTAAGGTGATTGAAAAAGGTGGCGGTGGTTTAGGCTTTGAGTTAAGTGACAACGAAGCCGAATCCCAGTACAACCGCATCCGTTCTTTGGTCAATGAGGAACTCAAGCAGTACTTCCGTCCAGAATTCCTCAACCGTTTGGATGAGATTATTGTCTTCCGTCAGCTTAGCAAAGACGAGATCAAGGAAATCTGCGATATCCTACTGCGGGAAGTCTTCAAGCGTCTCACAGAACAGGGAATTACCTTGGAAGTCACCGATCGCTTCAAAGAACGCTTGGTGGAAGAAGGGTACAGTCCGTCTTATGGCGCAAGACCCCTGCGTCGGGCAATCATGCGCTTGTTAGAAGACGTATTAGCAGAAGAAATCCTTTCGACTCGCCTGCAAGAAGGAGACAGCGCTATTGTCGATGTGGATGAAGAGGGCAAAGTGAAAGTTATTCCTGGAGAACCTGGGGAACAACGGGAACTTTTACCTCAAGGTGCTGAATAATCCACTCGATTGATAATTCCGATTTGGCGGTAGAGAAGGTTAGCCTTTTCTACCGTTTTTATTTGTCATTTGTTATTCCGTCGTCAGTAAACAACCTCAACTCAAGACGCGATGCAAGAAGCGTCTCTACACTACTATGCGTCTACCTGATGATTCAGAAACACCATTCCAGATTAACATTGTGCCGATGATTGATGCGATATTCGCCATCTTGGCATTTTTTATAATTTCAACTCTTTATTTAACCCGATCTGAAGGATTACCTGTTAATTTGCCGACGGCGACAACCGCAGAAAGTCAGCTACAAGACCGAATAATTACGATCACAATTCAGGAAAATAGGGCAATTTTTATTAACCGGGAACCGATTGAATTATCGCAACTTGAAGCAAGAGTAGAGTCATTGGTTACGGCAAATTCTCAAGTCTTAGTGATTATTAATGCCGATGAAAATGTCCCTCATGGTCGAGTTGTTAGCGTTATGGATCGCTTACGTTTAGTCGAAGGAATTCGTTTAGCGATCGCGACTCAGTAGGGAAAGTGGGAGAGGATGCCATCCCTAGAGTAGGGTATGCTGAATAAGTCTTGTGGTGGGGGTAGGGAACTCTTGAAGCAGGGGAAGCAGGGGGAGCAGAGGAAGCAATCATACATTTTCCTTGATAGCGGTGCAAGGGAATGAAAGGGTTTTACCTTATGTCCTCGAAGATGATCCCATGTCCATGCTACTCAAAGCCCTGATAGATAAGGGTTTTGGAGTTGTGCAGCCAGCCCTAGAGTAAGGAAGCCCCAATACTGCTCGCATAAGCCTTAAGCAGAAGGGCAGGTAGGTTGGGTTGAGGTAACGAAACCCAACGTTTTACTGATGTTCATTCTTAAACTTGAGACGCAGCATCAGCCATCTCAGAAGCGGCATCAGCCACTTGAGAGGCAGCTTGAGACGCAGCATCAGAGACTTGAGAGGCAGCTTGAGAGGCGGCATCAGAGACTTGGGAGGCGGCATCAGAGACTTGGGAGGCAGCTTGAGCAGCAGCATCAGAAACTTGGGAGGCAGCTTGAGCAGCCGTCTGTGCCATCTCAGAAGCAGCATCAGCCACTTGAGAAGCAGCTTGAGAGGCGACATCAGAAACTTGAGAGGCAGCTTGAGCAGCCGTCTGTGCCATCTGAGAAGCCGCATCGGAGGCTTGAGAAGCTGCCTGAGAAGCCGCTTGGGAAGCAGCATCAGAGGCTTGAGAGGCAGCCTGGGATGCTGCATTAGCTGCACCCCCCAAACCTCCCGTAGTCAGTGAACTTGCCGATGGTGCTGCTTGAGGCGAGGGACTTAACGTGGGTGAACTCGCGCCAGAGCCTGATTTAAGCCGAGCCTTGCGACTGGACAAGCTATCTTGTTGGCGTTGACTGGCATTCGACTTAGGCGTAGACATACCCGGTTGGGAAATGGACTCATCAATCTCTTCTAAAGTTAAGTTAATCTTGGCGCGTACTGGTGTCCCATCCGGCAGAAACATCGTCAGATTGTAATCGAGTTTGGTGACAAAGCAGCGGATATACTTTTGAGAACCCCACGTAAACACATAAGTTGGTGGGCGTTTCTCTCGACCCGCTCCTGAATCAGCAAAATCAACCGCTTTTTGAAATGATTTGATATACTTTAGAACACTCTCCCCTCGCTCGTAGGTATCAAAAATTAGGTCATTGATGGTGAGGATGACGGGTTCAGGATAAGCAAAGTTAACTTTAGGCAATCCCCTCCCTGTTCTCGCTCCACTACTTTTGGTTAGATTAATTTGCTGATTGAATGCCAATTGATTGGGATTAAACATGAATTCAATGGTTCCGCCACCATCAGTTGAAATCAGTTGCGCTTTCACAAGTTGTGACATGACAGGAGTCCTTATCCCTATTTCACCCAGTCTTCAGAACTCAAACATTTTACTTTTCTTTACAATTTTAGCCGAATTGAGCTAAAAAAATGCTGGACAATAATCATAGCCTAAACCTGGGTAACCTTTTCAAGTCGGTCGAGACAAAAATAATTTTTTTTAAGGTTTAATAATTTGTAAAGATATTCACGGCAAATTTTCGACTATAGTTTAATAAAATAGTTAAGGTTAGCCTCTCTCATTACGCTTATGCGTCCAGCATAATCACGCACTTCTATGATCGCTGCTGTTGCCCCAACCTGGGTAAATATACCTGTTACGGTCAGAGTCTGTCATTCTGAACGCAGCGATAGCGGAGTGAAGAATCTTACCAGATGCTTCGCTGCGCTCTATTCGATTCAGTATGACAAAAGCTCAATTGGTGCCCGCCAACAGTATATCTTGTCTGAGGTAAGTTCCCAGATTGGCAGAACGCTATTTCTTTTAACCCAATGGGTCTATACTGCTTTAAATAAGCAAGGGTCGTTCTATAAGAACTTAACTGAGCTACGGCGTCATCGCTGGTTGCGACAACAAAAGGGAATGACTCCTGTACGAACACGTTCTGACATGCTATCACTGAAAGATATTATGCAGAAGTTGGCTAGCTCCAGCAGCATTCCGGAATGTATTAGGGATTTTGGCACATCCAGCGTGGTCTGCTTGTGTTCAATTTCCTTTCAATTGGCACAGAAAACTGCCCCTGTCAACAGCTTATGGAGTTTGACACTCTAAGGTTGTTTTTCTGTTGGCTGATTTAAGTCCTAAATGGAGGAATATTACTCATGCCATTAGATTATTTTGCGCCAGGAGTCTACGTTGAAGAGGTAGACCGTGGCAGTCGCCCGATTGAGGGCATTAGTATGAGTGTCGCTGGGTTTATTGGTTTTACCGAGGATATACGCGGTGACGCCGAATTATTTAAACCCATGCTGATTACCACTTGGGATCAGTATTTGCAGTCGTTTGCCAAAGAAGGCTCCGATGGGTTCACCGACTTTGACGCCTATTTACCCTTTGCGGTTCAAGGGTGGTTCCTCAATGGTGGGGGACGCTGCTGGGTAACCAGTATTGGGACGAAATTACCGGGTTCCGAACCCCCGCCAATCGAGCAAACGGGGACTAAGGTTTTAACATCGGGAAATCGCCCCTCTTTGCAATTCACGCTCAAGCCGACTGAATCAGAAGAAGGGGGAGCTTTAGCGCTACCCGGTGCAGATGAGCCACGGCTGCGGGTGGTGATTCAAGAAAGTACACCGAAACCCTTACCCGAAGATGCGCCAGAGGATGCCGAACCCCCATACAACACCGGTGAATTCTTTGACCTGATTGTGGCACGGGGCGAAGAGGTATTGGAACGGTATGACCACCTGACGATGAATCCAGAAGTGGAAACGCAGGTGGCTGACTATGTGGTTACCGCTATTGAAGATTCAGAATTTATCCAGGCGGTTGACATCTCCCAAAGCGGACAACCCTTGTCACGGCGCCCCATGCAAGGAGCGTATGAGATTACGCCGCCACCGTACATTTCTCCCCCAGACAACTTTGCCCGCGATTTACAAGGACAACGGGATGACCGCACGGGGACACAGGGGATTTTTGAAATTGATGAAGTCGCCATGATTGCTTGTCCTGACTTGATGAAAGTGTATCAAGAAGGATTGATGAACTTAGAACAAGTTCACGGTGTCATGGAAATGATGCTGAGTATGTGCGAGAATTCCTTCCCAGGTCCAGCGTACCGGATGGCGGTTCTCGACGCACCTCCGGTCAAGCCGACGAAAGGAGATACCCCAGTTGCGGCGGAACAACAGAAACCTCAAGATGTCGCGGCTTGGTTAAAACTGTTTAATCGCCGTTCCATGTTTGGCGCTCTCTATTATCCTTGGATTAAAGTGGCGAACCCTCGTAATGGTGGGCGCCCGATTTATGTCCCCCCCAGTGGTCACATGATGGGGATTTGGTGTCGCACTGATGAAACACGCGGCGTGTTCAAAGCACCGGCTAATGAAACGCCGCGTGGTGTGACGGGTTTAGCCTATGACACCAATATGCGGGAACAAGAACTGTTAAACCCGATGGGAATTAACTGTATCCGTAACTTCGCCAATTACAACCGAGGCTATAAGGTTTGGGGTGCTCGCACCTTGGTAGAACCGGATAACGTGCAATGGCGTTATATCAGTGTCCGCCGCTTACTCAGCTACATTGAGAAATCCATTGAAATTGGTACACAGTGGGTCGTGTTTGAGCCAAATGACCAAATTCTCTGGGCGCGTGTACGCCGTACAGTCAGCAATTTCCTGGAACGGCTGTGGCGTGAGGGAGCATTGTTTGGGACTGCGCCTTCAGAATCGTTCTATGTCAAGTGTGATGGAGAAATTAACACCCATGAGACGATTATGCTCGGTCGTCTCTATGTAGAAGTCGGTGTTTGTCCAGTTCGTCCGGCTGAATTTGTGATTTTCCGGATTAGTCAGTGGGCACCGAATCAATAGGTTCTAAATCCTACCCAAGCAATTGCCTTGGGTAGGGATTAAAACGCCATTTGGGGGCGACCCGCTTGGATTAATGGAGAACTAGAGAAACAGGGCGGGCGCGAGTCACATTGAGGTGCAACCGAAAAGATAGTAGTAAAACCCGCCCCTACATCGGGTCGCCCTGAATTTAGCAAAGTAAATAATTGTAACGGAAACGGGTTGAGAAACATACAATAAAAAGGGAAGGGTGTGACAATTGCGGGTTAGAGCTTGAGAGAGAGTGCAACGCCTCCATTAATTTGGAGATAGCCGCCAGTTAGGTGGTTTTAGCCTGTGGACTGGGAAGGTGCCGACACCTCCAGAATGAAGCAGGAAGTAAGCAGTAAGCCTAGTTATGAGTACCTCTGCCTAGATTTGCATAAGTCTTATGTAACGGAACTCGAATTTCATCGAACGCTTAACAGCAACTCACAGACCTTGACATTTTGTAATCGCTCTGAGCGAAAATTCATGCTATAACAGAAGTCTCTAAATGCTAAAGTGTCTGATTATGGCTTGATGGTTTTGTCAATTTGCTAAGTTCTGTATCGGCAACGCATCAAAACGAAAAGTTGACAATTGACTGTAAGGAGATAAAGATATGGCTGACCTATTAAAACCCCTTGCCCCTAGTAGTTTTTCCTTAGATATTGATGGCATGGGTGAACTGTCGTTTCAAAGTGTGAAAGTTCCTGAGTACAAGCCTAAACTAGCGGGTGAATCCGCCGTGGTTGGCTCCATGAAAGGCGGGAAATCAGAGCGACAGATTAACTCGGCTGGCTTTGAGGAAACCGTTACCTTTGATGCAGTATGCGTCTCTAGTCCAAGTCCCACCAGCGCCAGCGTCGCTATGTGGAAATGGTTCAAAGCTTGTTTGCCTCCCTCCGATGGCGGTGAGGGCAAATGGGCTGCTAGCAAAAAAACAGGAAGCATCTTTGCCTACAATAATGCTGATGAGGTTGTAGCTCAATGGGACTTCCAAGAAGCGTGGCCCTCTAAAATGAGCATTGGTGAATTGGATGTCAACGGCAAAGATTATCTGAAAGAAACCTGGACAATAGTCTGTGAGAATTGCACCCGCGTGATGTAGAAAATCTGAAGTATTTTATCATCAGCAGCTATCTAATTAACTGAATTATCTGGGAGTTGAACCATGGCAGATATTGAATATAACACTAACGCTTCTTTCTACTTTGACTGTGATGGGATGGAGTTAGTCATTGAAAAATGTACGATTCCTCCGATTGAAATGAAAGTGGCAGCAGGCAGCGGAGCAATTGGTTGTGGAAGAGGGGGGAAAACCCAAACCCAAGCTACCCCGGGTGCAGTCGAGTATGGTTCGGGTCTGAAACTCGAATATGTGGCAGGTAACGAGGGAGATCAACAGAAAATAACCGATTGGTATAAGAAATGCCACGCGAGCTCGTTCTCCGGTGGAGCTACAGAGTCGAGGAAAAACCGAAAAACAGCATCACTGTTTATTTATGATATGAATGACAATATTGGGGCGCAGTACGATTTCATTGATTGCTTCCCTAGTAATCTGACTCAAACCAGTCAATTAGGTGTCGATAAACCGGGAGAACTGGCTAAAGATACGATGGAGATTCGATTCACGAAAATGGTACGGGCAGACGTGTGATGTGAGTATTGCCACAATTCTCAATCCAGTTTCTTGAATCAACTGCCTAGGTGCTTCTTTGGAAAACACCTGGCAGTGTTTTATTCGTTTCCGGAGGACAGGAGAGGCAAAAGCAAAGGAGGTGAACAGTGGCAGAAGTTGAAATTCTGACGCGATCGCGCTATTTTCTAGAGTTAATTCTAGATGGGAGTAATGATTCTGTCGATGGTCTGTTTGAGGAATGTGCAGGCTTTAAAGCGACTCAGGATGTCGTTGAAGTCTGCGAAGTAACGCCGCAGAAGTGGGGCAAAAGTGGGAATTCTAGAGGGCGAGTGGTTCGCACAAAGGTTCCTGGTAATATTACCTACACCAATCTCACATTGAAACGAGGCTTAAATATTTCCATGACCCTGTGGAATTGGCTAAATTCTGTTCAAGAAGGAGCGAATTGGGAAGATCAACGGCGTAATGGTGCGTTAGTTATCTATAATACGGCATCCGAGGAGCAGTTTCGATTTGAATTTAAAGGCGCGTGGCCCGTTAGCTATAAAATTTCTGATTTGAGTGTCAAAGGAGATGACTATCAAATAGAAGAAGTCGAGGTGACAGTTGAACAGTTAAGACGGATTAAACCAGGTACATGATTCAAACCGAGTTTGAATTTGATCTTCCCAAAGGATATCTGGATGGGGAGGGGAATATACACCGCAAGGGTTTAATGCGGTTAGCGCGGGCAATTGACGAAATCATTCCCATGCGTGATCCGCGTGTGAAATCCAATCCCGCTTATGCCACCGTGATTATTTTATCGCGAGTTATTCTGCGTTTGGGGGCTTTGGATGAAGTCACTCCCACGGTAATTGAAAATTTGTTTGCCTGTGATCTCAATTATTTACAGCAATTTTATCGGCAAATTAATGAATTAGAACCTGATACTGAAGTAGAACAAACGTCTAGTTTATCGGCACAATCTGTATCAATTGTATCTGATTCTGAATGATATAAAATACGTGTTTTTTGTAAGTTAAGTAAAGGGCGACCCAATCCTCTGTCGGGGCGGGTTTTACTACTATCTTTTCGGTTGCACCTCGATGTGACTAAACCCGCCCTGTTTCTCTAGTTGTTGATTTAGGCAGCGGATCGCCCCTACAGGAGAAGTAAAAAGACGAAGAACAAATGACATAAGACCAATAACTATGGACTATACATATTTTGAATTTACTTTACCCAAAGGTTTAGTGGATGCAAATGGTGGTATTCATCACCATGGGAATATGCGCCTGGTTACAGGCAAAGATGAGATTTTAGTTCACAAAGATAGCCGGGTTCAGCAAGAACCCTATTACCGAATTTTGGTCATTTTGTCTAGAGTCATAACCCGTATTGGAAACCTTGCTCCGGTTACGCCAAAACTACTAGAACAACTTTTCTTAGTAGACTTGATCTACGTACAGAACTTTTTTAATCACATCAATCAGCATCAGGGGGAACTGGCGCGATCGGGGGAATTTTAGGCTACCCCTTGGAGCGTTTATACCAAGAGGTAGCCTTAATTGCTTTTTACTTTCACTGGTCATTAGACGATATCCTAAACCTAGAACATGAAGAACGGCTGCGCTGGGTTACAGAAATCCGCCGATTCACCAAAAAAGCAAGAGGAGGCGATTGAAATCGCGGCTACACAAACAAAGTCCGCCTGCGCGGACTGGGTTATAACGGGGGTAGCGTTCCCCGGATTTGGTATGACGAATGACAAATGACAAATGACAAATGACAAACGACTAGATTGGCTACAGGCTCAACCCGACGGATGTTTACTTTTGGCGCCATCCGGGGTTCACTTTGTCATGGTAGAAAAAAGCCAATCTGTGATCCGAGTTGCCCTGATTGACCGGGATTATTTAACCTCAGACTTGGTGCAATCTCAGCTTGATTTCAATGATCCTTTTAACTTAATCTCTCCTTACAGCCAAGCCATGCTGTTAAGTTTAGTTTGGCAACCTCAACCCAAACGAATCTATTGCGTCGGATTTGGCGGAGGTAGAATTCCTTCGGTTTTGCATCATTACTTTCCCCACGTTCAAATTGAATGTACGGAAATCGAACCCCTTTTGATTGAGATAGCTACAGAATTTTTTGGTGTGCCTTTTGATGAACGTCTCAAGGTTACCCTACAAGATGGACGAGACTATCTCGCTAAGCAGGAACCTGATGTTTGTTACGATATAATTTTCACCGACGCCATTATCGGTAACGGTTACACGCCCTATCGCTTAGCCACTCAGGAATTTTATCAACTCTGCCAAAATCACCTGTCAGAGAATGGAGTTTTGGCGGTTAATCTGTTTCAACGAGAACGGTTTTATGCCGACAAAGTGAAGACGATTCAGGCAGTATTTGCCCAGGTTTATCTCTTTCCCTTAGATGTGGGGAATACCGTTGTACTGGCGACGAATAGTCCGCCACTGAATTTGCCGGAAATCCTAGAACGAATCCAAGTGTTGCAAAATGATCATCAATTTGCCTTCCCCTTGTCAGAAACCGCTGTTCAGGTAAAAATAGGGTCACGGTTGATTGAGTGTATCCCTCAGTTAGACCGAGCTAAAGTTCTTGTGGATGCTGAGCCACCAGTCGGTTATTTTGATGATCTACCTTCATTCAATCCCTTATTTGCTCAAGGTATTAGCGATCGCCCCTGTCCCTGTGGATCTGGTCAGTTATTTCAAGCGTGTCATAGCAGGTTAACTGCCAACTGTCAACCATCAACCGTGGAAACGTCTGAGTCATCATCATGAGTAACCATCTAGCCATTGCTACCGTCACCGCAACACTACAACGAATTGTACAGACGTCGATTCAGGACGATATTAATGGGGCAACAGTGACCACTCTACGACCCAATGAAGTGGGAACAGCGACTCCCCAAGTTGGTGTGAATGTCTTTCTCTACCAGGTTCAGATTAACCATACTTGGCGTCAACAGGCTGAAGTCCAAGCCCGCAGTCGGATGAATCCAGCTGCCAAGCGATCGCAAACTGCCCTAGACTTACACTACATGATTAGTTTCTACGGCAATGACGCCGACTTACAACCCCAACGGTTGATGGGTAGTGTGATGCGTGGACTCAATGACTGGCGTACCCTAAAACAAGAGAAGATTCAGCAAACTCTCCACGATTCTACCTATCGCTATTTATTAGAGTCTGACTTACCGGATCAGGTTCAAGAAATCTCCTTGTGGCCCCTTGATCTTTCATTAGAAGACTTATCCAAAGCCTGGTCAGCTTTTTTTCAAACCACTTACTTGTTATCGGTGGCGTATCGGGCTAGGGTGATTATGCTCGAAGGGCAAGAAGCAGGTAAAAGACCTCTGCCGGTACGCGCTCGTTCCTTGGATGGGATTGTTCCCTTTACCAATCAGCCTAAGATTGATCGAATAATTCCCCAAGCTGGACGATTAGAACCCATTCTCGCAGATAGTACTGTCTTAATTCAAGGGAACCATTTAAAAAGCGATATTACCCAAGTCTGGATTGGGGAAACCGAAGTCACCCCCAGCGAAATCACCGAAACCCAAATTACATTACCCCTTTCCTCCATACCACCTGAGTCTTTACAGGCGGGGATGCATAGTCTCCAGGTGGTGCATCGTCTTGCCAAAGTAATGCCACCCACCTCGAATAATGGGATGAGTCAGGCAAGTGGTAATGGGGGTCAGATGCAAACAGTTAATCAGCCCCAAACCTTTGTCTCCAGTATTCAGTCGAATGTATCCCCCTTGGTAATTCGTCCCACGGTTACCAAAACTACGGTATCCAAAAAAGAGATTGATGATGAAGACCTAAGGTCTGCGGAAGTACGGGTACGCTCCAATTTAACTATAGGTAAAAAGCAGCGTGTCTTGCTAGCCCTCAATGAAATTGACACGAATCAACCCGCCGCTTATCTATTTGAAGCTTCTCCTCGTCAGACCGATGTAATTTGGGTTTCTTTCCCCGTTGAACGGATGAAAGGAGGACGCTATTTAGTCCGCTTGTTGGTTGACGGTGCAGAAAGTCAGCTAATCGTGGATACTGAACCGGATAGTCCAACGTTTAATCAGTATGTAGGTCCAAGAATATCGATTTAAACGGTTCATTGTTGATTGGTTTTGACCGTATAGAGTTGGTTATCCTTTATCCCTGAGAAAACGATGGACGAAGATATTATCAGACAAAAACTTAATCAAGAATTAGATGGGATTAGTATCAACAAATTGACGCAATTGGGAAATCAAGCGGTTCAGCTAGGGCTAATTGCAGGTCATGGTTATCACAAAGGTAAGTATGAAATTCTGCGTCAAGGTAAGGCGTTAATGATGTCGCCTGATGAAGCTCAAACTTATTTGGAAAAGCTAATTCAAGATGTGACATGAAGGTTTGTAGTTGGCACTTTAGTGCCATAGGCGAGGCAAATTTTGACGACAAACTCTCCTATATTCCTATTCTAATAACCAGGCAAATAGATCGCCTAACGTGAGTTGAAATTCACGGGCAAAAGCTGGAACCGGAAGCAACTCCTGGGGTTGGTCAAACACTTGGGGTTGTTGCTGCGGTAAATAGACAAATACCGTCTGTTCATCTGGATCAATCAGCCAACCTATTTGGGTTTCATACTGAAGACTCCGCAGAATTTTTTTAATGACTTTCGTGGCACTTTGGTCAGGTGATAAGATTTCAATAAGCCAATCTGGTGCGATTTCAAATAAATTGGCGATACGACCATTGTCTTGGCGAGGAATTCTTTCCCAGGTAAATACCGCTACATCTGGCACAATTGACTTACCGCCAAATGTACATCGCAGTTTTGGGAAAGCGCGGGCAATTTTTTTAGGCTTAACGGTAGCATTGATGGAAATAATTAGTTCTCCTTGAAGGGTACTATGTTCTCCTTGTGGCATCGGTTTTTGGATAATTTGACCGTCAATGTACTCGCTGGCTGGCTTGGTTTCGGGTAACTTGAGAAACTCGTCCAGAGTCAATGGTTTAGGGGGTGTCTGTAACATTTTCAGTGCCCTAGAGTTACATTGTAAGTTGATAGTCTCAGGTGAGATAGTTTTTTCTAACACTACCACATTATTTAACCGATAGATTTAGTTGAAGAGTTGGGGTAGTAAAATATACTCGTTATCAGATATTTGAAGAACTAAGTACGGAAGACCCACAAATTTTACTTAAATCAGGTAAGCCCACATACTTATGTAAGACCGAAGTCTAAACAAGAATGTGAGCTTACCCTGTCAGGGCTTCACGGGTTCATTGATCTGCCTTTATATAGGGTTTTTTCAGGCAGGGTGCTTTCGCTTTCTCTATTGTGCAGCCGAACCTCTGCCAATTGGGTATAGTTTTGATGAAATCTACTGGGATAAATATTAAATTTCTGTGAAATTTGCTCCTACAGGTCGCTTTTGACACAGTTAAATTACTCGAATCGATTTTACGGTTAAATCGGACACCATCCTTTGCGCCCCTACTGGCTTGACACAGCTAAAATTGTGGAATAGATCTTACCATTGAATCGGGCGCACGCCATGCATTGAATCGGGCGCACGCCATGCATTGAATCGGGCGCACGCCATGCATTGAATCGGGCGCACGCCATGCGCCCCTACGGTTTCCGGGCTCCCATTCTAATTCATTAAATAAGGTGTGCCACGCTCCTACAGTTTCCGGGCGTAAGCGTCATCCATCTTGCTTCGGTGTGCCACGCCACCTGTTCATTGTCGATTAGGGCTAAATTCTATCGAAATGAACAATGTAGCTTGCTTGGAGGAGGAGGATTACTATACCGCCATCATTGTCTTTTAGCCAATCAATTGAGAAAGATTAGCATTTGGTTCCCCTCTAGCTTAAACTAAGATACGGGAGTGAAATCTGGCTAAAACTCCCTCTTATAGCAGTTCTCATGAAAAATTTAATGTCTGGCAACAGATATTAATGATAATATATTGCATTTTGAGCAAAAAATGAATTCCTGGAGTTTTCAACCCAAAACTGGTCAAGTGATTGAAATTAATCAAGCTGCTCGGTGGCAAGTTTACCGCCGTTTACAGGAACTCTCGATCGCGAGTCACTGCGGGATGAACCAGCCACTCACGGCTGAGATTCATGATCCGGTGACAGCGATTCAACTGTGGAGTGTGGTCAGACAGTTAACTGTACCACGCCGAGATCTAGCCTCTTGGCTGGAGGACTGCTGGCGGCTTCCTAGCCGTAAAAAGTAGGGAGATGGGGAGCTGGGGGAGCAGGGGGAGCTGGGGGAGCAGGGGGAGCAGGGGGAGATGGGGGAGCAGGGGGAGCAGGGGGAGCAGGGGAAGCAGGGGGAGCAGGGGAAGCAGGGGGAGCAGGGGAAGCAGGGGGAGCAGGGGAAGGTCAAAAACGATAGTAGTGAAACCCGCCCCTACACAAGCGCCGTGCCCTATGGGCGAAGTGAAGGGTCAAAACTCAAACACTCTTATGGAACAAGCAGCAATTCTACATTTAGAGGACATTACCAAGCACTATGATCAACATACAACTCCCGCCGTTGATCGTGTGACACTAACTTTGTGTCAAGGTGATTTACTGGGGTTATTGGGTCCGTCTGGCTGTGGCAAAACGACTCTACTGCGGATAGTGGCAGGGTTTGAGCGTCCTCAGTCGGGACTAGTTGTCTTGGCTGGACGTCCCGTGGCGGGTTCAGGGTATTGGATACCCCCAGAACAGCGGAACACGGGTATGGTGTTTCAAGACTATGCCTTGTTCCCTCACCTGAATGTGGCGGAGAATGTAGGCTTTGGCTTGAAAAACCGCCGCAGTGGGATGAGTCGGACATCCATCAAGAAAAATACGGCTGACGCGATCGCACTGGTAGGATTATCAGGATTAGAGAAACGCTACCCCCACGAACTATCGGGAGGACAGCAGCAGCGAGTCGCCCTCGCCCGGGCGTTAGCACCGCGTCCCAGTTTAATCTTGTTAGATGAACCTCTGAGTAATCTGGATGTGCAAGTGCGTCTGCGGTTGCGCCAAGAGGTGCGATCAATCCTCAAAGAGATTGGCACATCAGCAATTTTTGTCACCCACGACAGAGAAGAAGCCCTATCCATCTGTGATCAAGTAGGAGTGATGCAGGCTGGATGTCTAGAACAGTTAGGCACCCCCGAAGAAATTTATACCAATCCAGCCTCTCGTTTTGTCGCCGAATTCGTCACCCAAGCCAATTTCTTACCCGCCCGTCGTCGGGGACAGTTATGGGAAACAGAGGTGGGTTCGTTTGAAATCAGCAATGGAGAATGTCACGGTAACATCCAATTCCCCAATGACGCCATTCCTGATTGTGGTGAATTAATGCTGCTCGAAGAAAACGTGATTCTCAAACCAGATAATAATGCACCCGTCTTGATTCGCGATCGCCATTTTTTAGGGAGGGAGTATCGGTATCGTCTACAAACCCCCTCTGGTAAGGAACTCCATGCTCGCACCGCCCTAAATACACCATTACCTGTGGGAACTCGAGTTAGGCTATCAGTTGCCCATTCATCAATGCAAATCTTTCCCCCTGTCTCTACGCCTGCTCCTATTCCAGCCCGATTTTGATTAGTAGTAGGGGTTTGGTAACCAAACCTAGGGGTTTAGGGGTTTGGTAACCAAACCCCTACTTTCTCAATTTGGGGTTGATGGCGAGCAATCACAATCAAGCGATCGCCAGATATTAGTTGCTCATCTTTGGGTGGATTAACCAGAGTCTCTCGACGCCCGCCAGTTTGCCGTTCCACAGCGACTAAAATACTATCTAGCTCCTCTTTTAGCCATTGAGCGGCATTCCAAAATGAAATACCATTCCATTGCTGGGGTAGGGAAATTTTATAGATTTGGTTCCCCATCTGCACTGTGAGCAATTCCGCTAACATATCCACAGAACCCCAATTTCGGACTGAGGTAGCCATTAAATGACTCGCCAATTCATCAGCGACAATCACATCTTCCACGCCCGCTACTCGCAGTTGTACATTATTTTTGCCATCAAGAAGTTGAGCGCAGGTATAGATACCTGGATGGAGCTTTTCAATGGTTAATGCGGCTAAAACTGTCCGTGCATCCCGATCCTGATCGCTGCGAGGATGGGTTGCATCCGCCAACAAAATAGCGCGTGAGGTATGATAAATTCCTACCGCTTCGAGTACATCGATTGTTGTGTAATCCCCCGTATAGAAATAAATTTGGGAATGATTAACATGTTTGAGTTCTCGTTCCGGTGTTTGGATAAATTCAGCAACCACCACAATCGGATGGTGTTTTAAAATAGGATCAGCTTGTAGTTGCTCAATCAGCAGATGTCCACTGCGATTCCAGCCACAGATAACAATATGATCTCGTAGTTCGTCCAATTCCCAGTGTTTGATTTCCATCACTGTTCTCAATCGTTGTACCATTACGGCGGAAACGACGCCCGTAAACATGGCAAACATCGTTAAGCCACCCAGGATTACTATGAGTGTAACCAATCGTCCCGCATCGGTTTGGGGTTCGCCGCCGATGGGTTCTCCGGATACAAGGGTAAAAAAGCTCCACCAGAGGGAATCCTTCACAGAGGCGAAATCAGGATTGTCAAACCCCTCTAGCAAGTGAATCGCGATCGCGCCGACTAAAATAATTAACCCGACAACCAGCAATACCCCAATCTGGACACCAATACTCGTGGCTAAGGTAGAGCCAAGACGGTTTAAATTCTGATTTAACAAGATTCCCACCCGCAATAGCCGTAAGAGGCGCAAAACCCGCAACAGGCGAAATGCTCGCAATAGGGGCAATACGGCAATAATGTCTAACCAATAGTGGCGGAAGAAACGGCGTTTTTTCTTAGCAGAAAAATAGCGGATTGTCAACTCGATAATAAAGATGCCGGTGAGTAGTTCTTGAGTCAGATAGACAAGAGTATAAGGTTGATCTTTACTGTCAAGGGTGACTTCCGCAATCACGAGAATTACGGAAAGCAGAATGAGCAGGATCAGCGCCAGTTCAGTTTGGGGAGCGTGGATAAAGCGATCTAAACGGGCTTGTAGGGTTTTGTTGGGCATATTGAGGTATGAGAATCTCTCTGGACTTCAGAGACACTTATATATACTGAACAATAACGCTTAAAAGGTCTTGTTCTATGGCGGTCAAAAACTCCCAAACCCATACAGCTCGAAAATCTCAGGCGATATCCAACCTACCGCCCCGAGAAAATGGCGATCGCTTAACCCGAAAAGAATTTGAGGACGCTATGAAGCGATGACGTTCCCGCCCTCGTTTGTGTAGGGGCGGGTTTCACAATTATCGTGTCTTCTCTCACAATAGATGTAACTAAACCCGCCCCGACCAAGGTTTAAATGCAATTCAGGATCAAGCAATAGTCACATCACCAGACAAGTATACATCCTGAATCGTGTGGAACAACTTAACCCCTTCCTCAAAAGGTCGCTGAAATGTCTTGCGTCCAGAAATCAATCCACAACCGCCAGCCCGTTTATTAATTACAGCGGTGCGAACAGCTTGAGCAAAGTCATTTTTCCCTGATGAACCGCCAGAATTAATCAAACCTGCACGACCCGCATAGCAGTTTAGAACTTGATAACGAGTCAGATCAATGGGGTGATCAGTAGTGAGTTCAGAGTAGACCCGATCATCCGTTCTGCCATATTTCTCGCCTGTAGCTTTGGCAACCGCACCATAGCCATTGTTGCATTCGGGCTGTTTCTGCTTAATAATATCGGCTTCAATGGTAACGCCAAGATGATTAGCTTGACCCGTGAGATCAGCAGAAAGATGATAATCTTTATCCTGCTTAAAAACGCTATTGCGTAAATAGCACCACAGGATCGTTGCCATTCCCAATTCGTGGGCGCGGGCAAATGCTCGACTCACTTCCTCGATTTGGCGGCTCGATTCCTCAGACCCAAAGTAAATCGTAGCACCAACAGCTACGGCGCCTAAGTTCCAGGCTTGCTCGACACTGGCAAACATAAGCTGATCATATCGATTCGGATACGTCAGCATTTCATTGTGGTTCAGTTTCGCAATGAAGGGGATGCGGTGGGCATACTTGCGGGAAACCATGCCCAAAACCCCTAACGTCGTAGCAACCGCATTACAACCGCCTTCCAGGGCAAGTTTGATGATGTTTTCCGGGTCAAAATATACCGGGTTCGGAGCAAACGACGCAGCGGCGGAATGTTCAATTCCTTGGTCTACAGGTAGGATAGATAGATAACCCGTATTGGCAAGGCGTCCGCTTGAGTAGATCTGCTGAAGGCTACGCAACACTGGGGTAGGGCGATCGCTATCGGCAAAAATCCGTTCCACCCAGTTCGGACTGGGTAGATGTAACAGACGTTTATCCACTTTGGCGTTGTACGTCAACAGATTGTCTGCCTCTTCACCCAACCAGGACTCTATGGATTGAGGTGCTGTTAAAGTAGCCGTCATATTATTTTCCTCTATTTTCCTCTAAGCGTTGGTCACTTATTTTTCAATTTTGGCAGTCTTTGGGGGCGATCTCTGTCCCCATAACGATAGAGTTTGGCTACGATGACACAACGCGCTAGTACCGCTTGTTGGAAATTCAAAATTCAAAATTCAAAACGCTTATCATTGACAGCATTTCCGTCAAGCGCGAATGGTTGCTTTATTTCTGCGGCGCTGTATTAGAACACTGCTCCTGTAATCGAAACGGTACGCAGTAGAGATGGAACTCCTCTTATTTCTAGTCAAACCATAGGGGAGCATATCAGGGACAGCACATAACCTTCAAGCTAACCTGCTCTCGTTGGGTTTCGTACCTCAACCCAACCTACAAAAGTGACATGCTCCCAACCATAGAATCTTCGCTACTCATCCTCATGTTTCTTGACGTTTGACTAAGGGTGGGTTTTGTGGTTAGGTTATCAGTTATGAACTCTCCTGAGCGCATAAATTCGCCCCGACAATATTTTGAAGTGATTTTCTCAGAAGGGTCTGAAATAAATTAGATGAGAATTTGGATATTGACGGGTTTATGAATAGCGGCTTGATGGGATGTTTAGTTTATAATCCGTTCCCAGAACTTCCGGCTTGCCACGTCTTTTCAAAACACACTCAACTTGAGCAGGAGTTTTGGGAAATAGTATTTTGACCTTCTAATAATTTTAGATAGGAGTAGGGTACAGATAGGGGCCAAGTAATAGTTGCGACAACGAAACAAACTCTGCAGCTAAGTTTATCATCTTCCGATAACGTATTATCTTGTTGTAAACAAGTCATCCACTTACTTAACAAGCGCATAGCTACTACCAAGTAAATACTAATTGAGCTACCTAGCATGATGTGCAACATAAGAAACTTGCCTCAAAGAATTTGTTGATTTTTCAGCCCTAACGGCTTTTTAACGTAGTCGCGGAAGTCCTCACCTTCAGCGATAGCAAGGTGAGGATGGACAGCGGGAAATCGGAGGTACGGAGATTTCCAAATTGTCCTGACCGCCAAACTTTTGTAGTACAATGAGAATAGCTCACCTAGGTCTAC
>NZ_JAVJZI010000014.1:0-29566 GCF_040223135.1 Coleofasciculus sp. G3-WIS-01 | reverse complement strand
GGGTATTGCCACGTAAATCGTGCCTACGTAACGCAGAGGAATGTCGGCTGGCTCCTCGTTCCGGATTAGTGACTCATGCTGTAGGGTTGTGGTTTTCGCTGCCGAATTTTTGAGCCCACGCTCTTTTGCTGGGAGATGTAACCGAGCGATCCGTGTAGTTAGGGATTAAATTCGCCAGTGATTTAATTCGGATAACGTTATTCTTTTGTGGTAATGTAAATACAAGTCGCGGGTGGGCATTCCGAGACTATAAACGGACGTGGAGAGGGTGTAAGACCTCATTTGGAGGCAACCTTCAGCGACTTGTATTTACATTACCACAATAGTAGAACGTTATCCGAATTATTTGACTGGCGAATTTATTCGCTACCTAGACGGTTCGCTCGGTTTCATCTCCCAGCTAAAGAGCGTGGGAGCCTAATTTCCGTATAACCATCAATCTTATAGAAACCGGGGACTAAACGTGCATCTTGGATTAAACCCGTTGCCGTGATTCCATCTCCCAAGTCATCCCGTTCTGGATCATCTTCTGGTAATGTTAACTCTAAAAATAAAGAACGCTGGCTCACTATCTCACGAGTGGCTCTCCAAGCTGCCTTAACTGAAATATTCCAAATATCTTTACCGTCTTTTTGCAGCACACTGCCCATAATTCCAGGCAATAGAACTACCATATCTGTCATCTCTGTTTTTTTAGCATGAGCGTATTCACCTCAATTCAATAGATGGACATAAATCAACGTAAAATGGTATAATTACTGCGGCAAACTTATTGGTTTTGATCGCTACCTTGCTCATAAGGTAAGCAACGACAGTGAGGAGAGTGTAATTTATTGTGTCACTTTATTAAGCGATCGCATGATCGGTGCGTTCCCAGGGCAAAGAAGCCATAGAACCATTTCCTGCTACAGTTTTACTGGACACATCCCTTAATTGTCACAGAAGCCTAATCCCAGCCATTGTCAGAACTAGGGATAATGGGGAGCGATCGCGCTTCGTGTACGTGGAGATTGTACGGGTTTTCTGGGCGCACAGGGCTTGCTATCCGAAAATGCAAATCCATTAAATTAGCTGTGTCACACCAGTAGGTTGGGTTGACGTAGAAAACCTAACAAAATATAGTGGCTTGACACAGCTCAAATTGTGGAATAGATTTGACCATTGAATCGGGCGCACGCCATGCGCCCCTACAGTTTCGGGGTGTAATTCTAATTCATCAAATAAGGTGTGCCACGCCACTAGGCTAAAGCCCTTAATCTAAATGGAACTGACGCAAGCTCAAGCTTACTTAAACTTACTAGGTAATACCTTGAACCCGTTTTAACGGGTTTTAGCTTTCAGCCCGAACTTTAGTTCAGGGCTTAATCAGTGCTTATCTAAGAATAGATTTGAGCCGAAAATACCCAATCTGGCAGGCTGAATAATCGCATTGATTCAAATAATCCAACGGATGCCATTCATTATGGCTAATCGATTCAAAATAGCTGCCATCTTGCCGCGCAATCTCTGGCTCTATATCCGTTACATCGGCATAGTACATATAACACATTTTCGTTCTAGGTAGTGATAGCCCCTAGCCGTTTCCTTAACCGTAATCCAATCGGTGCGAAAAATAATTTTCTTCTTTACTCATCATTTGTAATGCTTGTTAATAGGCTGATTAATATTGTTTTATAAAGCATCCAATAAACTACCACAGTCGGGGCGGGTTTAGTCACATCCCTTGTGCAACCAAAAAGATAGTTGTGAAAAGAACCCCTACATAATACCAAATCCGGGTTAGCTACCCCCGTTATAACCTAGTCCTTGTCAAGCGGACTAGGTTTGTGTAGCAGCGATTTCAATCGCCGTGACAAAAGGGGGTAATAAAGGCGGATTTGGTAGAAAACCAGGTTCCCCTGATTCCAGACGCGCCATGGTACGTCTGGAACATTACATCCGTTGTATCATCCAAAAAAAGGACAGCGTATGCATTCGCTGCCCTAAACATTATTACAGACCGGATAAGTTAAATGATCGCAGCCATCTTAACGTCGTTTTCGGCTAAGAGTTCTTGCAGTTCCTCAGCATCTACGGTTTCTTTCTCAATCAGCATTGCAGATAATTTGTCCAGGATGTGTTTGTTATTCACCAAGACATCTTTAGCACGATGATATGCTTCATCCACCAACTTACGCACCTCTTCATCAATCGTTGCGGCGGTGGTGTCGGAGAAATCCCGATCTGAGGCAATGTCCCGTCCTAAGAACATATTGCCATTTTGCCGTCCTAGGGCGACAGGACCCAAGCGATCGCTCATCCCAAAGCGCATGATCATTTGCCGTGCGACGCGAGCAACTTGTTGTAAGTCGTTAGAAGCACCGGTGGTTACTTCTTCTTCACCGAAGATAATTTCCTCAGCGATTCGACCCCCCAAAGCTACCGCCATTTGATTTTGCAGGTAGGAACGGGAATACAACCCAGAATCCATGCGGTCTTCACTTGGGGTAAACCAGGTTAATCCACCTGCCCGACCGCGTGGGATAATACTAATCTTCTGCACTGGGTCATAATCGGGCATTAACGCACCGACCAAGGCGTGACCGGCTTCATGATACGCCACTAACCGCTTGCGCTTCTCGCTCATCACCCGGTCTTTCTTCTCAGGTCCTGCCAATACCCGGTCAATGGCGTCATTTACCTCATCCATGGAGATTTCGGTGAGGTTGCGCCGTGCGGCTAAAATTGCGGCTTCGTTAAGCAGGTTTGATAAATCGGCACCCGTGAAGCCGGGAGTCCGACGGGCAATTTTTTCTAAGTCTACATCCTTGGCTAAGGTCTTGCCGCGAGCATGAACGTTGAGAATTTCCAAACGTCCGGCGTAGTCGGGGCGATCCACGACAACCTGACGGTCAAAACGACCTGGGCGCAGTAATGCTGAATCGAGAACATCAGGACGGTTGGTGGCGGCAATAATAATAATACCCGTATTGCCTTCAAACCCATCCATCTCAGTCAACAACTGGTTCAGGGTTTGCTCCCGCTCATCGTTACCGCCGCCTAAGCCAGCACCCCGTTGACGACCTACGGCGTCAATTTCATCGATAAATACGATACAGGGAGCATTATTCTTGGCTTGCTCAAATAAGTCGCGGACACGAGAAGCACCCACACCTACGAACATTTCCACGAACTCAGAACCGGAAATGGAGAAGAAAGGTACGCCAGCTTCCCCAGCAACAGCACGAGCTAAAAGGGTTTTACCCGTTCCCGGAGGACCAACAAGCAGAACCCCTTTAGGAATTTTTGCACCAATGGCGGTGAAGCGATCCGCGTTTTTCAGGAAGTCAACCACTTCGTTGAGTTCCAGCTTGGCTTGTTCAATACCCGCGACATCGCCAAAGGTCACCTGGGTTTGCGGTTCCATCTGAACTCTGGCTTTGGATTTGCCGAAGTTCATCGCTTGAGAACCCGGACCATTTTGCGCCCGCCGCAGTAAGAAAAATAAACCGACCAGAAGCAGGATGGGGAAGAAGAGTCCGCTCAGGGTTCTGAACCAGAAACCATCATCACTCTGAGGTCGAACTTTAATATCTACGTTATTTTGGGTGAGAATACTGATTAGTTCTGGATCGTTGGGCAGGTTGACCAGGTACTGGGAACCGTCTTGAGAGGTTACCATTGCCTGAGTGCGGTCAGAACTGAGTTGAACGATCTCGACCTTCTTGCTGTTAACGTTATCAATGAACTGGTCGTATCTCCAGGTTTCCCTGGTTTGGGACGGTTGGTCTAAAAATGCTGTTGCCAAGGCGATGACTACTATCGCTAGTAGTGCATAAAGCCCCGCATTTCTCCATTTTTTATTCACTACTGATTTCCTCCTAAGACTTAGGATGTGATGTGATGACGTCGAATCGGCTGATTATATTAACTAATGTTAACGTCTATCAGAATATTTGGCGAAGTTGGTTTGGTCAAAAGCAGGGAATGAGCTAATTTTCTATTGATGTGGTATAATAAGAGGCTGTAATTATTTTTTAGACTCCACAAATAAACGCTGCAACGGTGCTAAAACACCAGAAAGGGAGCGATACTCAAAGGGTTGATCTGCCGTGAGAACGGTGTGAATGGGGATAACTTCCATGACACTATTGGTATACGCGATCGCGTCGAACTTCTGTACTAGTTCCTGATTCCAGGGAAATTGCCGAATTTCTAATCCTTGCTGTTCTAGCCAATTAATAAGTTGCGATCGCGCCACTCCCGGTAATATTCCCACATCAATCGGCGGTGTCCACCAGCAGCCGTCTTTAGCGCCCCAAAGATTCCCCGTACTCGTTTCTAACCAATTCCCTTGATCATCTACTAATATAGCCTCCTGAGCGCCGAGTTGTTGTGCCTTTTGCAGCGCTAGCCATCCCCCCAGATAGTTCCCGGTTTTATAGGTAGGTAAGGAACGGCGCAAGTGGGGCGCTGCGGCTAACCAGGCGATCACACCATGGTGTTGGCGTTCGCTTAAATCGGCGGGTAGAGGACGCCCAGTAATCCATTCTCGCCCATCCGGGAAAATCACAATTCTCAGAACCGCAAATGAGGGGAGTAATTGTTCTGCACCGTGGCGGATTCTCTCCCAGTCAGGGAATTGCCAACCAAAAACCTGTAAACTTTGACGTAAACGCGCACAATGAGCGTCCCAATTTGTTAAGGGGTGGGAGAGGGAGTGGTGATAAACGCGCAGGGTGGTAAAGGTTGTCGCGCCATAAATCAAGCCCGGATCATTAATCGCGAGTTCGATGCGATCGCCGAGAATAAGTTTACCGTTATACCAATAACCGACTTGGGACATAAGAAAAACGTTCGTAGCACGCTCAAATCAGACAAGATTTTTCCCGATCACGTCTGAACACAATGAATTAGCCCTGCTTAAAGGGGGTACTACAGGGGGGTGGATATAGCTTAACATCATGGATAATTAGTATCACCAGAAAAGCCATCATCCTTTCCTTGCCCGTCCTATGATTCAAGTCAAAGAAAAACAACCCGATGGACCCAAAGCCCCCCCCTGGTGGCAGAAGATTCAGTGGATTACTAATCCTCTGGATTACATGGATGCAGCCGGACAACGGTATGGTGATATTTTCAATGCCCCTGTTATTGGCAATCATTCCTGTCTATTGTTTGTCAGTCATCCCCAAGCCCTACAACAGATTTTTACCAATGATACCAAGCAATTTACAGCTCCTCCGAATAGACTTTTACAGCCAATTGTCGGAGATCATTCGATATTTGTACTAGAAGGCGATCGCCATCGTCGGGAACGTAAACTTTTAATGCCACCGTTCCACGGAGAACGCATCCGAACTTACGGGACACTTATCTGTGATCTAACCGATAAGGTAATGCGGCAGTTGCGTCCGGGTCAAACCTTTATTGCTCGTTCATTGGTCCAGGAAATCTCCCTAGAGCTTATCTTAAATGCTGTTTTTGGTATTCATGATCCAGAGCGTTTTGGTCAACTGAATGCGCTAATTTCTACTCTGATGGATCAATTTAAATCTCCCTTCACATCAGGATTACTCTTTTTCCCAGCCCTACAGAAAGATTGGACGACTTGGGGTTCCCTCCGTCGCTTACAGCAGCAAATTACTCAGCTAATCTATGCGGAAATTAGAGAGCGCCGTCAACAAAAAGACTCTTCTGGTTCAGACATTCTCACCCTGCTGTTATCGGCGCAGGATGAAGAAGGCAAACCAATGACCGATGAAGAATTGCATGATGAGTTGTTCACTCTATTACTAGCCGGTCACGAAACTACAGCCACCGCGATCGCATGGGCGCTGTATTGGGTTTATCGATCACCTGACGTGCAAAAGAAGCTATTGCAAGAATTGGATTCTCTCGGTCAAGAAGCAGATCCTCTGGATATTGCTCGTCTACCTTATCTCACAGCCGTGTGCCATGAAACGCTGCGGATTTATCCTGTGGCTGTCTTAACTGTACCTAGAGCCGTGAAAGAACCTGTTGAACTGATGGGATATCAGCTACAACCTGGAACCCAAGTTTATGGCTGTATTTATCTCACCCATCATCGCCAGGATTTATATCCCCAATCTCATCAATTTAAACCAGAACGCTTTTTAGAACGCAAGTTTTCTCCCTATGAGTTTTTCCCCTTCGGTGGTGGAACACGGCGCTGTATTGGTGAAGCTTTGGCATTATTTGAGATGAAATTAGTCCTTGCCAAAATTGTCTCTCAGTATCAGCTAACTCTGGCACAACAGCAACCTGAGCGTCCTCAGCGACGGGGTGCCACTTTAGCGCCTAGCACAGGTGTAAGGTTAATTATGCAATCTAAAAGATAGGGGAGCAGGGGGCGGCGGTGCGAGGGACAAAGGTATTTTTAGGGACGCTTTTAGGGATTAAAATTGATTGTTTACCCTAACGGTATTGCAAAATTATACCTAATAATTTGTACGGTCTTTTAAGAAAATGAATTCTATCTTAACGGCTATAAAACAGCGCAATAATAATTGGTTTATTGGTTGGGATAACAATCAATTCAATGAAATGAACCAGGAAATATTGAATCAATTTTATAAATTGAATCGAGTGGGAACAGTTCCTAAGATTATTCTGGCTGAATCTAACCCTTGCCGATTCCTGGCTGCATTTATCGCCGCTGTTGCTGCCGATTGTTCAGTCTTTTTAGGCAATCCAAACTGGACACCACAGGAATGGCAGTATGTTTTAGCATTAGTCCAACCCGATTTAATTTGGGGAGATTTGTCAATAGTCATTCCTCAAGAGTCATTTGTCAAAAATAACGGACAATGGATAATGGAGAAGGAAGCTACAATGGGTGTCACTGAATTGGGCGTTTGTCGTCAGCGCTTTAGCGTTGATGGCACTAAAGTGCCTACTACGAACCCTAAAATAATGATTCCCACAGGAGGTTCCTCTGGTAAGATTCACTTTGCCATGCACACCTGGGATACCTTAATGGCGTCGGTGCGAGGGTTTTATCAGTATTTTGACCAGAAGCCTGTGAACTCATTCTGTGTCTTGCCGGTGTATCATGTCAGTGGGTTGATGCAATTTCTGCGATCGCTAACCACGGGAGGACGATTTGCTAGTCTACCCTTTAAAGACGTGGTGGCGGGAAAAGGACGAGATATTGACCCAAGAGATTTTTTTATTTCCCTCGTTCCCACTCAGCTACAACGATTACTCCGGGTGAATGCGGCGAGTTGGTTATCCCAGTTTCCCACGGTTTTGTTAGGTGGTGCGCCAGCGTGGGAGTCTCTCTTAACTGAGGCGAGACAACAGGATATTCGTTTAGCGCCAACCTATGGAATGACGGAAACGGCGTCTCAAGTGGTTACCCTGAAACCGGATGCATTTCTGGCGGGGAATAATAGCTGCGGTCAAGTTCTCCCTCACGCTAAAGTTACAATTCGCAGTACAACTGGGGAAGTTTTGGGGACGAATCAAATAGGGATTGTCACGATTGAAGCAGAATCTTTGGCTTTGGGTTACTATTCCTCAGGAGATCAGGGAAAATTCCCCCATTACCAATCACCAATTGAGGAAGAAAAAGCATTATGTATGAATGCAACGCCTGATAAAATCTCAACGCTGCAATCTGATGATTTGGGGTTTTTTGATGATCAGGGGCATTTAAATATTGTCGGACGGCACAGCCATAAAATTATTAGTGGGGGTGAAAATATATTCCCAATAGAAGTTGAAGCGGCTATTTTAGCTACCGAATTAGTGAGTGATGTTTGTGTGATTGGCATACCCGATGAATATTGGGGGCAAGCGGTTACAGCGGTTTACGTCCCTCGTTTATCAGAGGTTTCTGTGGATGTTTTAAAAGCGGCGCTGGTTGATCGATTAAATCGGTTTAAGCAGCCTAAATATTGGGTTTATATTGAAAAATTACCCCGTAATGAGCAAGGAAAAGTGAATTATGAATTTGTTGAAAAAATAGCTTTAGCAAAATTTACACAGTAGGGCTTTGTACCTCATCAACCTGAAATCTGCTGTAATTCTCGTGCTGACAATTCTGTGACTAAATTCTCCCGTTCTGGTCTATATAAGCAGTCGCCTATTTGTATGGATAGTAACTTTGTAGGGGCGGGTTTCACAACTTAATTTTATTCTTGACCCTAATATGACTAAACCCGCCCGCACAAGCATCAATTAAAACAATAACCCATACCTCTGACGGTTTCAATTAAGTCACTGCCTAACTTCTTACGCAGATATCCAATATAGAGTAAGCCCAAGCTTTTGGCATTCCCCTGTGAAGTCTCCAAGTCCACGTTCCCATAGGGGTCAGCGGTGGGAAGTTCAGGCGCTAGCTTGTTCCAACACCTGGGAGGAGTTTCGGACTAACTGAAGATAAAGGTCACTAACTTGATGTGCGACACCATCCCAGCAAAACTTTTCCTCCACCCGCTGTCTTGCCCTTTGACCCAATTGATTGCGCCAGTCGGGGTGAGACAGAATCCGGTCTATTGCTTCAGCAAAAGCTACCTCATCTTTAGGCGATGCCAGTAATCCGGTTTCTTCGGGTACGACAGTAAACTGCAACCCACCGACATCACTGGCAATAACTGGTGTACTACAAGCCATAGCTTCAATTGCCACTAGACCAAAGGGTTCATAGTGACTGGGAACAACGCAGACATCAGCAGCCGTATAGTAAACTGATAGAAGTTCATCGCTAATGCGTCCGGTAAATGTGGTAATATCCCTAATCCCCAGTTCATCAACGATTGCCTCAATCCGTTCTCGCTCAATCCCGTCACTTTGACCCGGACGAGATCCCCCGCCAATAATCAGTTTTACCTGTGGATAATGGCGTATCTGGGAGCAACCCACAGCGCGAACTAGCGTTTCTATGCCTTTGCGCGGATCAAAGCGTCCCACATAAAAGATGATTTTGTCGTCAGGATTCCATCCTAATTGTTGTCGTGCTTGAGTGCGGTCAATCGCCCCAAAGCGTTGAATGTCTGTGCCACAGGGAATAATCTCAATATTACCCTAAAGTTGCAATATGTAAAAAAAAATTTAGTTATATGAAGATATCGCCAATGCTTCACCCGTACAGCAGCGTAAAGAGCAATGTCCGTGACAGACACAGACGTAGTATGCTACGTCTGTACTCAGGGTATTTCACCGCAACCTGATAGGGTAGGTAATTTCCCGCCTCCACTAGACAAAAAGGGATTCTAATCTGCTATGATAGTCAGGGTCATCTTGGAGAGGTGGCTGAGTGGTCGAAAGCGGCAGATTGCTAATCTGTTGATAGGTACGTAAGGCCTATCCGAGGGTTCGAATCCCTCCCTCTCCGTTCAATCAACTCCTTCGGTGGAACCAAGCCATTAGATTCACCGTTCAGTATACTGGCATAGCCATAAGCAGGCTTATGGTAGGGGTACAACATGTTGCAGACGGTGAGTGTCAAGAACTAACTAAAGCAAGGCTTTGAGTAATGCCTGAAGCTTGAGTTGAATTTCTGCCAGTTCCTTGTCTGGCTCAGAACCAGCAACAATTCCCGCTCCCGCGTAGAGTCGAGCGCGGTAGGTGTTATCCTGAGTTGCAGAAAGTGGGTTGTTGTCGATTAATGCTGAACGAATACCGACGATGAATTCACAATTGCCTTGATAATCTATCCAACCCAATGGGGCTGCATATAGGGAGCGGTCAAAAGTTTCGTAGCGGCGGATCTGTTCTTGCACAATCTGGGTAGGGACACCTGCTACAGCAGGGGTAGGATGAAGTTGGGCGACAATATCTAGGGGATGGACATTGGTCAAAAGTTGTGCCTGAATCGGTGTCCACAAATGCTGAATGTTGGAGAGTTTGAGCAGTTGGGGAGCTGGTAAACATTGGGGGATGAGTCCCAACTCAGATAAACGTTGAGTGATAAAATCTAGCACAAATTGGTGTTCGCGCTGCTCTTTTTCAGAACCAAGCAAGCGATCGCCAAAATCAGCGTCTTCAGCGGCTGTCCTTCCACGAGGTGCTGATCCAGCTAAGGCATCGGTGATCAATAAACGCTCACGAATACTAATTAAGCGTTCAGGACTAGCACCGAGAAAGTTCTGTCCTTTACCATTACTAGCTGAAAAGATATAGCAATCCGGATAGCGTTGGCGCAGATTATCGAGGGAGTTGACAACATTAAAAGGCTGGTGCGAAACAATATCAATGGCGTTAGCGAGAACAATTTTGCTAAATTGATTGGCATGAATTGATTTTAAAGCGGATACGACGGCTGACTTAAAGGATTCAGCCTTGATTGAGTTGGAATTTATAAATTGAGAATAATTAAGGCGGGTCAGGGAACTGGGTTGATGCCCTGACCCTGTAATTTCAGCAATCTGATTGTATAGTTCTTTCAGGAGAACTTTGAGATTAACGCCAGAGTCAACTTGAAGATTTGCAACGAATGTACAGCTATCTTTTCGATAAGCTACTTGCCAACGGGGAAGAAAAATCGTCGCCGATGAAAACGGAGACTCCTGGGTTAAAGCAAAAAAGGTAAAAAAGCAAAAAAAGTGAGGACCGGCAAAGGAAATCCTTTTTTGTTGTTCAGTCCAAATCCAAGTGTCTTTGAGATAACGATGGATGACCGTCTTGGCGTGTTGAAATCGATTGATTCCTTCAACTTCAGCAGAGATCGTCGCATCAATAGCCAGAATCGATTCGTTTTCCTTGCGTTTTTCTAAGTAAAACTGAAAGTGTTGAGGTTCAGCGATAATCTGGAGTACAGCCAGTGGATCGACCCGGGGAATTTCCACAGAAATACTGGCAATTTGAGTACAGCCTTTCTCAACAGATGCCTGCTGACAAGCGACAAGGAACTGGTATAGCTCCTTGTGGTTTGGCAAGCGATCGGTATGAGATGATGATAAATACGCCATGTACAAGAGGATTGCAGATTTTGGGTGATCCAGGCAAGACAGTTTCCCCAGATGTCGGCTACACGACTCAACGTCTGCCTTTCTATCTACCATTGCATATTTTGCCCAGTCAGCCATAAGGGAGTTAATCCAGTTGACTGAATCCCCCGCCTTATGGGTAAAGTGTTACCTGTTGCCTCAGCCCGGAAAAATTTGAATGAAATTGCCTGATGGTCCGACGTTGCCGTTTTTTGTGCAAACGCTGCAACTCATCGCTGATCCGCTTAAATTTCTCGACCTCTGTACGCAGCGTTACGGCGATGCCTTTACCCTCCGCTTACTGGGTCGGAACTCCCCACCTGTGGTCTTTTTCAGCCACCCCCAGGCAATTCAATCCATATTTACCACGTCCTCTGATAAATTTGAGTTGGATAAGAAGTGCAAGAAATTGACGTGATCGGGCGTATTGTCACTGATCCCCTAGACGATAATCCCATGATGTGGGATTGGAATTCACAACAGACAAACAACGTTCCAGACGTAGTATACTACGTCTGGAAAATTCTCTTATCTAGTTGTATGCCAGCTTTTCGCTTTTATTTAAAAGGATCTCCTTCAGGGAAGCAGAGGTCTATTCTTTCTTGTTTTATTTGTTCTTCCCGTGCATAAAGTGCTTCAATTTGCTTAACAACATCTTCGGAAATACCCATTGCAGTTGCTGACTTACGTACAGCCGCTTTTTCGGCATCGTTGTATTCCCCATCGGAGGCAGCCGCTTTAATGGCAAAATAAATTACCGCTCTTTTTGATTTATTAGTAGCTAAAGTAGCCGCAACAACCTCGTTAATGTCTTCATCGGCTGGATAATTTTCTAGTTCTTTTAGTAAAGAGTCTGGTGCGCCACTAACAGCAGCACGACCAATTACCCAGTTTCTTTCTGCTGGTGTCAGAACTCCATCTCCATTTGCAGCAATTAATAATGCTTTCAGAAAAGTCGGACGTTCTTTGCCCGTACAAATTTTGTCTAAAGCCCAACCCCACAACTCTTTGTAATACCATTTAGCCGTAATTTCGCGAGATGGTTCAATCCCAGATCTTGACATCGTTGTTGTCATTGATTTCACCCCTTAGATTAATTGAAATACTGAATATTGTTCTTCAGCTATTTGACATAATAACAATAATCTATGATTTTTTATAAAAACTAAATTTTAATATTTTTTTATGTTTAGCATTATTCCCTAGGGATCTTAGCGCTCAACCCATGATAATACCAAACATGATTATATCTGACTATATTGTTATTGAAACTTTACAATGTGTCATGAAACCACGGCGTCTGCTTTGGCGTGGGCGTTTTACTGGCTGCATCGTCAGCCGTTATGCTTAGAGAAAGCAATGCAAGAGTTAGACAGCTTGGGTGATAATCCTGAACCTGAAGCGATCGCGCAACTCCCCTATCTTACGGCTGTCTGTAAAGAAGCGCTACGACTGTACCCCATTGCCTTAATTGCTCAGCCGCGTCAGGTGAAAGAATCCGTGCAGATACAAGGTTATGAATTAGAGCCAACAGCGATCGCGGTGCCTTGTATTTATTTAACCCACCGTCGCCAGGATGTCTATCCCGAACCTGACCAGTTTAAACCCGAACGCTTTTTGGATCAGCAGTTTTCCCCGTATGAGTATTTCCCCTTCGGTGGCGGTAGTCGTAGCTGCATCGGCATGGCATTGTCCCTCTTTGAAATGAAGCTGGTTCTGGCAACGGTTCTATGCCGTTATCAGTTGGCGATTGATCCCAACACGTCTGTACAACCGTGGCGACGAGGGATTACCATTGTTCCCTCTAAGGCTTGTCCCATGGTGGTGAAGACCCAGCGTCATGTTCATTCAGCTAGAGAAAAAGTCATAAGTTATCAGTAATACGTTGTAAAATAGAGTACCTTTTTGATCCGATTTCTAGACCCAAACCGGGAAAACAAGGATTTATTGCTAATTGGAT
The DNA here is from genome assembly GCF_040223135.1 of Coleofasciculus sp. G3-WIS-01. NCBI lineage: Bacteria > Bacillati > Cyanobacteriota > Cyanophyceae > Coleofasciculales > Coleofasciculaceae > Coleofasciculus > Coleofasciculus sp. G3-WIS-01. Next base: position 16,672 of record NZ_JAVJZI010000014.1, on the reverse strand, counting down.
CAGCGCTAATTTACTGGATGTCTAACTTGCTCTCATGACCACAAAGTTCATTGCTCATTCCCAAAATAAGTTATGGTTAGCGGCGCTTAAACCGCCGATGTATAGCGTGGCTATCATTCCCATTTGGATTGGTACGGCTGTAGCCTACGGGGAAACGCACCTTATGCATTGGGGAATTTTTAGCACATTTTTACTGTCAGCTATTTTAATTATTGCTTGGCTTAACCTTAGCAACGATGTGTTTGATGCCGAAACAGGGATTGATCGCAATAAACCCCATTCACTGGTGAATTTAACCGGAAATAAATCTCTGATTTTTGGGTTGAGTAATCTATTTTTAGCTGTAGGTATCCTGGGCATCATCGCGATCGCGTGGTGGCAACGGGACCCGACGGTGATTGGTATCGTCTTGCTTTGCTGCGCTTTGGGGTATAGTTACCAAGGTCCGCCCTTCCGACTGGGTTATCAGGGTTTAGGCGAAATTATCTGCTTTTTTACTTTCGGTCCCATGGCGGTGGCGGCTGCTTACTACTCTCAAGCCCAAACCTTCTCGTCAATGGGGTTAGCTGCTTCCATGATTATTGGCATTAGTACCTCGATTATTTTATTTTGCTCCCATTTCCACCAAGTCGAGGACGATATAGCCGCCGGGAAGCGATCGCCGATTGTTGTCTTGGGAACTCAACGCGGTGCTAAATTACTCCCTTGGTTAAGTGGCAGCATTGTTGCCCTGACAGGTTTGTTTATTGTTTTGGGGATGTTTCCGATTTGGACAGGATTGATCCTGGTGAGTTTACCATTTGCCCTTGAGTTAGTGCAGTATGTTGGCTGCTATCACGATCAACCGGAAAAAGTCAGCAACTGTAAATTTATCGCCGTTAAGCTGCATTTTTGGAGTGGACTATTCTTGGGGTGGGGCTTTGTCCTGCCTAATCTATGGTATTGATGTCTTCCCCCTCACCTAGGTGTTCAACTTAACCTGAAAGCAGGGGAAGCGGGGGAAGCAGGGGAAGTTAGGGAATAATTTTGACCGGTGAGTATTATTTCTTAATTGTCTACTAGGACAGAGGAAAGCTGCATTTTAAAATAAGGTATAAAAAATTAAATTAAACTATTTAAATCTTTGGAGCAATCTCCAGCGTTGAAGCTAGGCGTTTTTTGTTTACATTTATTTACAAAATTGCCGAGATAGATTTCCATCTCTTGAACGAGATTTGGGTGAGTTAGTGTTAACTCCTTGGAGGGAGGTAATGTTAAGTTCCAGAAGCATACAATTTAGTTAATCGTCCATGATTCACTCACCTTAAGATTCAGAAGCGCTCTAAGCTGAGTGAAGTTCATGCACAAGTATTATGGTTTGTCAATAGTCACCAAGAGAGTCTCGATCAGACGCCGACTTTGAGTGCCAGACAACAGGCGGCTGAGGCTCATCCCCTTTAACCGAACCAAACCTGCAATTCCCAACTTAAATAAGGACAAGTATTAAGGTTGAATGCAATTATTTTCAGCCAATTTACTTCATCCTTATCCCTAAACTCATCTTTAACAAAGGATTCAACCATGCAACTGATGGATACGACAAAACCCCACGAAAATACCACTAAAAAGATAGAATATTGGTGGCAAACCCCTGTACTCAATCGTCGGGCATGGACGTGGGAAGATGCTCGTAATGTGAAACACCAAGGCGAGTGGTGGCAGAATGCGGTTATTTATCAGATTTCTCCACAGAGTTTTAAAGACAGTGATGGCAATGGTGTAGGTGACTTGAATGGCATTATTGAACAACTCGATTACATTGCCTCTTTAGGTGTCGATGCCATCTGGCTGTGTCCAATTTATGAATCCCCGATGGAGGATTTTGGCTATGACATTACCGATATGCGGGATATCGACCCGCTTTTTGGCTCTCTAGAGGATTTTAAACGACTTTTGGCAGTGGCTCACTCCATGGGATTGAAAGTGATGCTAGATCAAGTTTGGAGTCATACCTCTGATCAGCATCCCTGGTTTCTAGAAAGTCGGCAAAATAAAAATAATCCTAAAGCAGACTGGTATATTTGGGCAGATCCTAAGCCCGATGGTTCGCCCCCCAACAACTGGCTATCAGCATTTATGGGTCACAGTGCTTGGCAATGGGGACCGGAACGTAAACAATTTTATATGTATAATTTCTTAGAAAGCCAACCTGACCTGAACTGGCACAATCCAGATGTGGTTAACGCAATTTTGGTACGGGCAAAATTCTGGTTGGAGTTAGGAATTGATGGTTTCCGCATCGATGCGCCTAACTTTTTTATGCACGACGCCCAATTGCGGGATAACCCTGTTCGTCCGAAAGATGCGTCTTTACCTGATGGCGTCGCCCCCGATAATCCTGTGGTTCGGCAACTGTTTAAGTACAACTTCTGCCGTCGAGAAACCTTAGACGCCCTCAAACCTATCCGTGAGTTAATGAATCAGTATCCGGGTACGGTTGGTTTAGGCGAAGTTACGTTCTGTGAAGACTCCATTGCCCTTGCCAGTGAATTTGTTGCAGGTGATGAACGGTTGCACATGGCGTACCATAGCGGACTCCTCGTCGATGAACCCATCAGCGCTAAACTGATGCGCCAGATGATGGAAAAAGTGTTAAGTAACTTTACCCAAGGTGGTGATTGTTGGATTGTCGGCAATCATGATTATGGTCGCCTGCGATCGCGCTGGACTGGAAAGGATGCTCAGGGAAATCCTTATCCGGAGAAATTTTATCATCTGATTGCGGCACTGCTTCTATCCTTACCGGGTGCAATATGTCTCTATCAAGGCGATGAATTGGGTTTAACCGAGGCAAGAATCCCTGAAGATATTCCTGTAGAAGATATTAAAGATCCTTTTGGTCAAGCCCTTTATCCGGCAATTAAAGGACGAGACGGTTCGCGCACACCAATACCATGGCAAGGGGATGCCCCCCATGCCGGATTTACCACGGCGGAAGAACCCTGGCTACCTGTTCCCGAAAGTCATTATCAACGGGCGGTGAATCTGCAAAATAAAGATCCTAATTCACTCCTAAATACCTGGCGTCGTTTACTCCACTGGCGCAAAAAACAACCGGCATTAGAAGCAGGTAACTTGGAAATTCTGGATACGGAGGAACCGATTTTTGCCTTTATCCGGGAATATGCCGAACAGCGAATCCTTTGTATTTTCAATTTGAGTAACGAATCTGCCCGCTATGACTTGTCGGGATATCCAGGATGTGAGGAAACTAAAGGATTAGGCTTTACCACCAATCGCCAGGGTAATACGATCGAAATTCCTGGCTATAGTGTCTTCTTTTGTAATATGCCCCTGAGCTGTGATTATCAACTCAAGTCGAATTGAACGTGTAGAGACGCGCCATGGCGCGTCTCTACTAGGTTATGCCAACCCTTCCACAACCGGATGGAAGTAAAACGCTAACCCCAAAACCACATAAGCCGCAAGCAGCAAAATCCCCTCCAACCAGTTTGACTTACCGTCAGAACTAATGGAATTGGCGATTAACACCGCGACGGCTACCGCCACCAGTTCAAAGGGGTGAAAATCCAAATCCATTGGCTGATCCAAAAACCAACCCGCAATCACCAAGACAGGGGCAACAAATAGGGCAATTTGTAAACTTGATCCCACCGCCACCGACACCGACAAATCCATCTTGTTTTTCATCGCCACTGTCACCGCCGTGGCATGTTCTGCGGCATTACCAATAATGGGTAATAGAATCACTCCTGTAAATAGGGCAGTTAATCCTAACTGGGAGGTGGCTTCCTCTAAGGTATCCACCAATAGTTCCGACTCCAACGCCACCAGTAGGGTTACCCCAAGTAACACCCCAATCCACAACTTTAAATTCACCTTATGTTCGAGTTCCTCACTAGGAACGGCTTCCCCCTCTTGTAACTCAATATCCACCATACCCACATCAAAAAGATAGCTGTGAGTTTTCATGGAAAACAGTAAGGTGAGGGCGTACACCACGATCAACACCCCAGCAACGGCAACCGATAATCCTTGTAACGTTTCTTCATCAATTCCCGGCGTCGTGGCATCCATCGCCGTCGGTAGTAGCATGGCAATGACAGCCAAATTCATTGAGGAAGCATTCACCCGCGCCACAATCGGTTGAAAGTCCTGTTCCTTGAAACGCAACCCGCCCAATAGCATAGATAATCCCATGACCAGCAGCAAGTTGCCAATAATTGATCCCGTAATCGTGGCTTTGACCACATTGACTAAACCAGCATTTAGGGCAATGAGGGCAATAATCAGTTCTGTCGCATTGCCAAACGTGGCATTGAGCAACCCACCCAAGGTGGGTCCAGCCACAACCGCAATTTCTTCCGTCGCCTTTCCCATCCACGCCGCTAGGGGAATAATCGCCAGGCAGGAGGTAATGAAAACTATAGCTGATCCCCATTCCAGAAAATGTGCGGCAATGGAAATGGGGACAAAAATTAACAACAGAGACAGAATCGTGTTTTTGTTCAGCATCTAAAAATAAGCAGATGGGTACAGATTAAAGTTAACGGTGAGGATTGTCATTTGTCATTCGTTGATTGTTGAGTGGGAAACATCTCTCCCCTGCTCACCATAGTTCTACATGTCTCTACAGGCTCTCCCCTACTCCCCTGCCCCCTACAGATCCCCAGCAAGAGGTGCCATAATGGGCAAGAATTGCTATAGTGCGATTAAGTTGTGTGAATTTATCGCAAGTTCTATTAAGTTTCATCGATTTTCAGTAAATATTGCGGTTGAATACAAGATTAAAGGCACAAATTGTTACAGGTTCATCCCCAAATGCAAGTTTAGCAACTTGTGCGAATGATTTTGTCTCTACTGGGCTGGCGTTCCCTACTGAAATGGCTAGCTTTCAACCCAAAATTCGTTTAGCTAATCTTTCAAATCATCCCTACTCAAGAGCGAAAATTAGTAGAGTAGGGGAACCGGTCTGACTCGTTTTCTGTGGAATTTGGTGATTTCAATGACTTCTGCTGCTGAACTTTCAGCTTCACAAGCTGCGGCAATCAGTCCCATCGCGACCTTACCCGAGGAGGCTGAGATTGCATCCGATCCCCTGCAGACAGCCAGGGGCGTCTACATAACTGTTCACGGGCATTTTTATCAACCCCCTCGTGAAAATCCTTATCTGGATACCATTGAACGTCAGCCCTCGGCGGCACCGTTTCACAACTGGAATGAACGAATTCACCACGAATGCTATCGCCCCAATGCCTTTGCACGGGTGTTAAATGGTTACGGCGAAGTGGTGGAGATCGTTAATACCTATGAATATCTCAGCTTTAACATTGGTCCGACGCTGATGTCGTGGTTGGAACGCTACGACATGGAAGTTTATGAGCGGATACTGGAAGCAGATCGCAAGAGTTGTCAACGGCTTAACGGTCATGGCAATGCGATCGCGCAAGTCTATAACCATATCATTCTTCCCCTCGCCAATGAACGGGATAAATACACCCAAATCCGTTGGGGAATGGAAGATTTCCGCTCTCGCTTTGGTCGTGATCCCGAAGGAATGTGGCTGGCGGAAACAGCGGTTGATTACCCCACCCTGGAAGCTATAGTGGCAGAAGGGATTAAGTTTATCATTCTTGCACCGTCCCAAGCCGAACGCTGTCGCCTTCTACCGACAGAAGACAATCCTGATCCGGATTGGCATGAAGTGGGTGGAGGTCAGATTGATCCCAGCCGCCCTTACCGTTGTTTCCTCGAAAGCGGTGAATTTATCGACATCTTTTTCTACGACGGTCCCATCTCACGGGATATGGGGTTTAGCGATGTTCTTAGTAGTTCCGAACATTTCGCCGGTCGTCTAGGGATCGCGATTCATGGGGATCACCGTCCCTCCCAGATTATTAGTGTGGCAACCGATGGGGAAACCTTCGGACATCACAAACGCCACACAGAAATGTGTATCGCCCATGCTTTTACCCAAGTCTTTCCCCACCGTAACTGGACGGTGACCAACTATGCCCATTACCTCAGCATCAGTCCGCCGACTTGGGAAGTTATTCTCAAACCCGTAACCGCTTGGAGTTGTTCCCATGGCGTCAACCGTTGGCAAGATGACTGCGGCTGTGGTGGCGGCGGTGGTTGGCATCAGAAATGGCGGCGTCCCCTGCGAGACAGCCTGAACTGGCTGCGGGATCAGTTGGTTCCGGTGTATGACGAGAGGGGACGTCAGTTTTTCCGCGATCCTTGGGCGGCGCGGGATGAGTATATCCAAGTGCTTCGCGATCGCTCTTTGGAAAAGGTGGAGGAATTTCTTAACCGTCACAGCGTTGCGCCTCTCTCTCCCACGGAACAAATCGACGCCCTGCGGCTGTTGGAAATGCAACGCCACGCCATGCTCATGTATACCAGTTGCGGCTGGTTCTTTGAGGAAATATCCGGGCCAGAAGGGGTACAGATTTTACGCTATGCGGCGCGGGCGTTGGAGTTAGCTGGAGAGGTGGCTGGTATCCAGCTTGAGCTAGGTTTCTTGGAACGCCTTTACCTCGCACCGAGTAATATAGACTGCTTTAAAACCGGGGATGTGGTCTATCGGCAACTGGTAGTATCGGCGCAAATTACCTTTAAACAAGTTGCCGCCCATTACGCGATTAGTTCCTTATTTACCAACTATTCCCAACAAGACCGCCTCTACTGCTACCAAGCGCATCAGCTTGACTATCAACTCCAACGTATGGGTTCACTGACGTTGGCAGTGGGTCAATTGCGACTGGTGTCTGAGATTACTTGGGAAAATATAGAATTAGTCTTTGCTGTTCTCCATATCGGGGGCTGGGACTTCCACTGCTGTATTCAAGCCTTTACCGGGCGTCGGGTATATACCCAGTTGAGGGACAAGATATTTGAGGCGCTCAAGCAAGCCAGTGCTGCCCATACGATTCTGGCAATGAATCAGATGTTTGGTGAGCAGTCGTTTAGTTTACAAAATCTGTTTGCTGAAGAGCGACAACGGATTATGCAGCTAATTAGTCAGGAAACCCTGACACGACTAGATCAGCTTTATAACCAGATGTACCGGGATAATTACGGCGTGTTGATGGCATTCCATCGGGATGAATTGCCCGTACCGAAAGAATTGCAAGTGGCAGCAGAAATTGCTTTGTCCAACCGTTGCCTGATTGCGATTAAAGCCCTAGACATAGAGATGAGCGATCCCCAAGCTATCAATGCTCAGATAGCTGAACTGGAAGCAATCGCCACAGAAGCGGGGCATTTACGGTGTCACCTGAATATCCCAGAAGCCAAGCTAACTCTGGAGAGATTAATTTGGCGAGCGTTGTGGCAACTTTTGCATGAGGGTGATCCCGATACCCTCGCCGAGGATATCCGTCAGATTGATCGGCTGATTGAGATTGGCAATCGGCTGAACCTCGGTTTATCTTTAGACCGTTGTCAGGAACTCTATTTCAACTGTTTACACACCTCAATCGTGCCACAGTGTGAACTGGCAATTCAAGCCCAACGCCTGAGTGACCACAAGAATGGACATCAGGCGCAGCTTACGGCGACAAATCCTTGGACGATTATCCGACTGCGCCAATTGCTTCAGCTTGGTCAACTTTTGTCTGTGGAAGTGAGTCCTTGGTTAAGTCAGTTGCTTTAATCAAAACTCGGTCAGGGCGGGTTTTGAACAAAAGTTATCATCAATAGCTTGGGCGAATGCCCTAAACCCGCCCCTACTTTCCTCTAAACTTCCCCAATCACCTGTTTTCCAATCCCCAATCCCCCATCCCTAGGGCAATAGAACTGCACTAATCCCATGAATCATGCCGTTAGATGCAGGAATATCTGCCAGAACCACGGGGATACCATTGACAAAAACTTCGCTAGCATCGCTGACTCTTATGGTTAAGGGTTTACCCGCTAGGGTGGTTAACCGTAAGGTCGAACCGGGGGTTAAGCCAAAGGTGTTAATGTTACCGGGAACAACGTGATACGTGAGGATTTCAGTTAATCGAGAGCGGTTTTCGGGTCGGAGTAAAGTTGCAACAGTTCCCTCTGGTAAAGCAGCAAAGGCTTCATCTGTGGGGGCAAAAATGGTAATTGGTCCCCTCCCCGCCAGTGCTGAGGTGAGTCCGGCGGTTTTGATCGCATCCGTTAGGGTGGAGAAAGCGTCGTTGGCGGTTTCGAGTTCATCAGCTATATTGTTTACGCCTCGTTGAGCAATCAGGTGGAGTCCGGGTTCTGCCTTCAAGAGGCGAGGGGATTCGGTGACGCTGTTGGCGGGTAATGCGATCGCGATACCCAGACTGGCAAGACTTAAGCAGGCGGTTAGTTTCCTCAAGGTGGAAGTAAAAGAGCGGGCTGGCATGAATTTTTCTCCTTAGAACGGGGATTTATCCTAATCCGGCGAGAATACTTCTACTATACCTGAAAGGATAGTGGGGCATGAATCACACTTTGTGAGTAAATTTGTTTTCATGTTGTTTGTTGATAAGTTTAAAGGTGATAGACTATCAATAACATTGCAAGGGTTCGAGCAAGTGTTTAACTTAATTTACGAGTTTAAATTAAAGGCAAATCGCACAGAGATAGCCATCTTTGAAGATTGGCTATAACAGTGTCGTCGGGTTGACAACTATGAACTGAAATAGCGCAAAGATTGGGTGATTTCTCTGAAATCACCTTATTTAGTTTGCTCGATTTCGCATGAGTATATCATCCCGGCTGATGCCCCAGCACCAAACTATAATAGTCATAGAGGCAACGATCGGAATCGTATACGAGGATTTTAGAGGAACTTAAGCCATGATTCAGTCGGCACCCAACCTACTAACATTTGAAGAGTTTCTGGAATGGTATCCCGATGGACGAGGGCGTTATGAACTGTATGAGGGAGTTATAGTTAAAATGAATCCAACTGGAGACCACGAAGAGGTTGCCGCTTTTCTCAACCGCAAGCTGAATGTAGAACTTGATCGCCAAAGTCTCCCCTACTTTATTCCCAGAACCTACCTCGTCAAACCTCCTAGTATTCCATCAGGTTATCAGCCCGATGTCATCGTCTTAGACAAAAACGCCTTGCACGATGAGCCACTTTGGAAAAAATCATCAACTATCTCACAGGGAAAATCAGTCAAATTGGCAGTAGAAGTTGTCAGCACTAACTGGCGAGATGATTACCTGACTAAAGCCAGAGATTATGAAGAAATGGGGATTCCAGAATATTGGATTGTTGATTACTTGGGGTTAGGTGGTAGACGATTTATTGGCAATCCAAAACAACCCACTTTTTCAGTCTACCAACTTGTTGAGGATGAGTACCAGGTTAGTCAGTTCAGGGGAGATGACCGCATCGATTCTCCAACGTTCCCAGAATTGAACTTGACAGCCAAACAAGTCTTTAGCGCTGGAGCATGACAAAATAAAACTCTACTGAAGCCGATAAATTATTCATCGTTCATGGCAACTTCACCTGGCAATTAACCCGGTAGCTTGCTGATGAACAAAAGCTCCAGATAATTGAGTGCATTTAATCTTTTGAAAAAATCCCCCAATTCCTTACCCGTCCCCGTCCATCAGACAATTAAGAACAACCGAGAGAATCCCTTGTGGCTACGCCAGTTTTAGAATTAATCCCTGAAGCCTGCTGACATAACTGTTGCAGTTGTGCGCCATCTAGGAGGGCATCGGTGAAGTCCGCACCTGTGATTAATGTATTATCAAACACTGATCCAAGTAAGAGAGTTTCGACTAAAATCACATCACTTAAATCTGCTCCAGTTAAATCTGTCTGATCTAACATGCCATAGCTTAAATCAACACTGTGCAAATTAGCATTAGTCATCACTGACCCACTAAAAATAGCACCTCGCAAGTCAGCATAGGCAAAATTACTTAACTGTAAATTGGCATTGGCAAATTCAGCCCTCTGTAAATTTTGACCGGAAAAGTCTTTGCCTGTGAGTTGGGCGTGACTGTAGGATAAGGGAGGCGGATAGTCAGCCGCTTGAGCAGATAGAGGATGAACGAATAGAGCGATCGCGACTAGGAATGCTATCAGTTGGCGAAGAATCATCTCAAATTGCCTGATTGACCTTAATTCTTTTCCCCTATTAAATCTGATTAGTGTTGAGTCGGTCAAATTCAGGAAGCGGGGGTAGCAAGCGTGCAAGACGTATGTAGTGGCGTGGCACACCTAATTTAGTGGATGACGCTTACACCCGGAAACCGTAGGGGCGCACAGAGCTTGCGCCCGATTTAATCGTCAAATCTATTCCCCAAGTTTAGCCGTGCCACGTCAGTAGATTAGCGCAGAATACCTAAGTAGATTAGCACACAAGATGCCCGCACCACTCCATCCATAAGGGAGGCGTACATCCGAGGGTGTCACATATTCTTTCACTTTAAGAGAGGAAAATAATCTCGCATTTATTTAAGTAATGTAAATCGCTCCTAAACCTTCTTTCTTAGGATAGATAGGCTTCAAGACATTTCTTGATAATCTAAAAACTGTATTGATTAAAATCTGATTGACTAATCATTAAATTATTAAACTAAGGAGGACATTACTATGGGAATTTTAGCCTGGATTGTTTTAGGAATTATCGCTGGCGCGATCGCGAAGGCAATTTATCCAGGACACCAAGGCGGTGGCATCCTCGCTACCATGGCACTGGGAATCGTTGGGGCTTTAATTGGAGGCTGGATTGGTAACTTGCTCTTTGGAGTAGGTTTTACAGGCTTTACTTGGTGGGGTTTCCTAGTGGCAATTGTAGGCGCGATGGTCGTCTTGTTCATCTACGGTCTGGTTACGAAAAACGCTTAGTTGTCCCTTGATCGGATAAGCTGCTCCCCCGCTTAAAAGTTGGGGGATTTTACATTGTTTGTCCGACTCTTTTCCCAGAGAAAGGTTTTGTTTGCTTCCAGAAGCCGCTTGCATGTTGCCATCTTATGTCGGTATAGTTGCTGACATAAGACCAGTGACATAAGACCAATGACCAAACTTCGAGCATTAATCTTTGACGTAGATGGGACATTAGCGAATACAGAACAAGACGGACATCGTGTAGCATTTAACCACGCCTTTGCTGAAGCTGGATTTGATTGGGATTGGTCTGTTTCCCTCTATGGTGAATTACTAGCAGTTGCTGGTGGGAAAGAACGTATCCGCTTTTATTTGAACCAATACCGCCCTGATTTCTCACCTCCCGCCAATTTCGACGAGTTCATTGCAAATCTGCACCGGGCGAAAACTCACCATTATCAGCAACTTATCGCCACGGGGGCTATTCCCCTGCGTCCCGGTGTGCAACGATTGATTAAAGCGGCGCGATCGCAAGGAATTCGGTTAGCCATCGCCACCACTACCGCCCCTACTAATATAACCGCCCTTTTGCAGCATACCCTAGGGGAGGAGAGTCCGGCGTGGTTTGACGCGATCGCGGCGGGTGATATCGTCCCGGCGAAAAAACCCGCCCCAGATATTTACCACTATGTACTGCGGCAAATGGATTTGCTACCCCAAGATTGTTTAGCGATCGAAGACTCTGATCAGGGTTTAATTGCGGCGACGCAAGCGGGTATCACCACGCTGATTACAGTCAACAACTATACAAAAGACCAAGATTTTGCCCAAGCGGTACTCGTGTTAAATCATCTCGGAGAACCTGATCAACCCTTTACCGTTCTCGCCGGAGATGCTGGAGATAGCCGATATGTTGATATAAAACTCCTGAACAATCTACATCACCGTTAGAGCCTCGGTTCAGTTACCACAGTTAGCTGTGAAAAGACTACAATTAATGGCGGCTCAAAAGTCACGTCCCCTCTTCCCCAATCCCCAATCCTCAATCACCTAACCTTACGAATTTGAGTCCAAAATTCTATTAATATAGCAATTCAATTGCAGCCATGATATCATGTCCGTCTAGACAGTGATTCTTGACTTTTACCTTGCCACCTTACTCCTTACCTTCCGCCCTAGAGCATTCTGCCATCTGCCTTAAAGAGTACCAAAGTGTAAGTATTCAACCAAACCTGATAATGACCGGCTTGTCCCGGACTGATGGGGTAGCGTTATGACCTATAGCCTTAGAATTGCGGATATTCCTGCTAGCGAACGTCCACGCGAACGATTAATGGCAATTGGTGCCAAAAATTTGGCGACGGCGGAACTGATTGCCATTTTGCTTGCCACAGGTCAGGGAAAAGGTAAACTTTCAGCAGTAGGTTTAGGACAATATATTTTGCAGCAATTGAGTCAAGATGAGCGCGATCCCATGGCAGTATTGCGAGATATCTCAGCCCAGGAGTTAATGCGTATCCATGGCGTCGGACCCGCTAAAGCTGCCACCATTCTAGCCGCCATTGAACTGGGAAAACGAGCCTTTCAGTCTCGCCCGACAGAAGGCACAATAATTGACAGCCCCACAGCGGCGGCGGCGGCTTTGAGTCATGAGTTAATGTGGCAAACTCAGGAGCGTTTTGCCGTGTTACTGTTGGATGTGAAAAATCACTTATTGGGGATTAAACTCATCTCGATTGGTACAGCAACGCAGACATTAGCCTGTCCCCGTGAAATCTTACAAGCCGTCTTGCGCCATGGAGCGACACGGTTTATTGTGGCGCACAATCACCCAACAGGTAGTGTTGAACCCTCTGAGCAAGACATTTTTCTGACCAAACAGCTTTTGCAGGGGGCGCAGCTAATCGATGTGCCTTTAGTGGATCACTTGATTTTGGGAGATGGCGATTATCGAAGTCTAAATATTACGACTTCATTATGGAAGGAATACCCCCAAGATATTTAACCTTTGAAAGTGTTTCCAGAGCATCTATCTACATTAGGCATTGCTGACTTAACCCAAATGGAATGAACCCCGAAACTATACCAATATTCCGCCTTGATTTGTGCTATTATTCCCAACTTCCAAGGGCAGAAATATCGTCATCACTTCTCCCGCTTGGGGTCGCTGACGCACAATTAATTTACCTCCTAATGCTTGGAACATGTGCTTGGTCACGTTCAGATTCAAACTTAAACTGCCTGTTTCTGGCTGAAACATTAGTAACTGACCAATTGATTTTAACGTCTGGCAGGTTGACTGTCCCAACACATCAGCATTCCCCGAATTTTCTGGGTCAGGTTGAGACTGGAATTGCAATTTTAACTGGTTTCCGGCGGGTGTTACCTGCACCTGAATGTGACCACCTGCAGGTAAGGTGCGGGTAAAATTCTCCACTAAACCCGTCAATACCTGATCCAACATTGAGGGATTACTCACTACTGTGGGCAGATTTTGCGGCAATACGACATCTAAGCTAACATTACGCCTTTGTGCCTGCTTTTGCCAGTGGGGAATACTGTTCTGGAAAATTTGAGCCAACGACATTGATGTGAGATTAACCGGTGCTTCTTTAACCGCTTTTGTTTCTAATTCAACTGCTTTAAAAATTAACTCCATGCGGTTAATCTGTTCTGTACATTCATGATCTATAATTTCCAGACGTCGAATAACTTCTGGCGCTAAATCTCGACGTTTTAATAATAATTTTGTTAACGTGCGAATCGTCGTCAGCGGTGTACGGACTTCATGGGTTAAAGCTTGCAGAAGTTCAATATCTGGGGTGGCTTCACGGAGCTGGGATACTCGATGATTGACACGAGTTTCTGATTTAGCTAATGGTTGCCAATCCCGGTCTTCAATTGTCTCACTGTAAGACGGGTCTTTAGATAATTGAGTGACTGAATTACTCGGAGTTACAGCTATGGTTTCATTCTTAATTTCCGGGGAAGATTCGGGCATGTTTTGTAGCAACTGACGCCCAAATTCCATGACAATCTGATAATCTGGGCGCTGGGGGGCAAACTGCTTAACTAATGTATTTAAATAACTCAGTTGATGGGGATTGGCTAATAACAACCGAGGATAAAGAGACGCCCAAGCTTTTTGCACATCCTTTGGATCAAAGGAGAAGCGAAACCCAGGTACACCATTTTGGTCTTCTCCCGCCGCCATGACTAAACTAAAGCCACGGGTAAAGACCAAACAAAACTGCTCTGTGCTCAACGAGTCAGCCGGAAACAACCGGAGTTGATATGTGGTATTAACCGTACCTTGAGTCCTTTCCGGTTGAGCTGGAGGCAATTGAAAGGGCATAAAACTCCAGGGGTTTAGGGTTTCACTGGTAAACACCCCAGTGTGGAAATGGCAAAGGAGATCTGAGTGACTTAAAACGGGTGCAGGACCAGCTAAAACTAACCCGTTTAGGGAGGTTGAATGGTCGGCTTGATCCCGTTGGCAAAGGAGTTGTAAGAGTAACTGTTCCAGAGACGCGATCGCACTCTGCCATTCTCGTTGCGATCGCGTCTGTTGTCTCATTCGGCGACTAGTCTCACTGCGCTGTCCTTTATCCATGACAACCTTCGCAGGTTCAACCTGAGATTCGACCGGATTGTTGACTCCAGTCTGCGTATTCTGAGCTAAAACTTCACTGATGTTTGGTAACAACCACTTTTGCACCGCTATCTATCCCCATGAACAACCAGTTCTACTTGTCTATCTATGAGGATACTGGTACTCATCATCTCTCTGGGGTCGTAGAACCGAACCCATGAGTCGCAATTTCCGTGGATTGTCCTTTGTTATTCGTCATTCGTCCTTTGTTCAGGGAACAGACCATAGGAGCAGATGGATTTATCAGGGTTGTGTAGGGGCGGGTTTTACTACTATCGTTTCTTGCCTTACCCAAATTTGATTAAACCCGCCTCGACTACCCCATCCTGCATAATTCATAATTTCTTCATAATTCAGACAATTCTTTCTTCCTACAGATGGACAAGTTGCTGATGTGGGTTATCTCGCACGATTGATGAATATCTGCAACAGAAATGTAGAAATAGGGGTATCAGGGTGAAAACCTATAGATAGATGGAGGCAAATACTATGACATTAGGTCAATATCAGCGAGGTGTGGGTGTCTTTTCCAGCCGACAAGCTGCTGAAAATGCTCTAGAACATCTGAGGGATGCTGATTTTCCCATGAACCAAGTATCAGTCATTGCCCGAAATGAGGAGCAAATTGCCGGAGTGGATGTGCAAGATGATACCGAAAATGAAGCGGGTGAAGGTGTTGTGGCTGGTGCGGTTGCGGGGGGAGTTACAGGAGGTATCGTAGGTTTAATTGGTACTTTAGGTGCGATCGCGCTTCCGGGAGTTGGACCCATTTTAGTCGGGGGCGCAGCGACGTCGGTCATTGGAAATACACTTCTGGGTGGGGCTGTTGGTAGCGCTGCTGGAGGCTTATTTGGGGCGTTAATTGGATTGGAAGTTCCGGAAGCCGAAGCTAAACTTTATCAAGATCGCTTAGAAAAAGGACATTACTTAATCCTAGTTGATGGCACACCCGATCAGATCACCCGTGCGGCTTCTATCCTGAAACCTCGAGGAATTCAAGAGTGGAGAAGTTATGAGCGTCCGACGGTGAATACCCCAGTTTCTACCTATACTCACCCAACGACTGCTGCTCAGGTTGGATATCCTACACCCCTAGGCGCCGCGTACACAGGACCCTTTGGCGAACCCTTGGGTGCAACGCCGACAGGTGTAACCCCGTCTCCCCCGTCAACAGCACCCGGAAAGCAAACTCAGCGAGCGATTGGCGTCTTTTCTTACGAGCAAAATTTTAAAAATGCTCTCGATGAGTTAAAAGCGGCTGGATTTCAGATGAACCAGGTTTCGGTTATTGCCAAAGACGCCGAACATCCCGATCAGGTGGCTGGGGTGAGAGTAACTGATCCGTTGAGTCATGAAAAAGCTAGAGATGCAGCCACAGGGACTGTAGCTGGGGGTGTCTTAGGCGGATTGACTGGATTGCTGGTTGGGTTAGTCACCTTAGCGGTTCCTGGGGTTGGTCCGGTGGTATTTGTCGGAACCGAAGCCGCCGTGATCGCTTCTGCATTAGGCGGAGGTGCTATTGGTGCAGCAGGGGGTGGTTTGGTGGGTCTACTGGCTAACTTGGGAGTTCCCGAAGAACAAGCCAAACGCTATAGCCATCGCCTCTCTCATGGGGATTATCTGGTGTTAGTTCAGGGAACAGATGAGCAAATTCAGCAGGCTGAAACCATTCTGCGCGATCGGGGTTAACTAACAGTCCGTAAATATCTAGACAATTATTGACATAACTAGACATTTTCTCTGATATAATCAGGAAATGTCTAGTTTCTACCCCAACAAGCAGCTACTCGACTTTGTGTGACGGTCTTGCAGGTTGCACCGATGGGAACTCAACTGCTGGCATAGGAGCTTCTCGGACGGCTGGTGGTCCGGAGTCAATATGATATTGTTGACTTAATTGGTAAATATGGGAGTCGAAGTCATAAGCACAAAAAAAATAGTGCCCGAACTGAGGGAGGTAGCCAAAAAGCGATGACGACTCTTACTTATTGCAAAGGCTTGCCAACTCCTGCCGATGAACTTAACCCCATCGGTTTCACCGAATTGGAGATGTTTTTAACTTCATTGTCCGATATATTTTATCAAGCAACAGTTGAAACAGTTAACCATTTATTAAATAAAGAAATAAAATTTAATCAATCCAGTTGGAATAGTTATATTCAAGAGAAATACGGAATCAGTAAGCGTTATGCTAACGGAGTAATTTCATT
The DNA here is from genome assembly GCF_040223135.1 of Coleofasciculus sp. G3-WIS-01. Taxonomy (NCBI): domain Bacteria; kingdom Bacillati; phylum Cyanobacteriota; class Cyanophyceae; order Coleofasciculales; family Coleofasciculaceae; genus Coleofasciculus; species Coleofasciculus sp. G3-WIS-01. The sequence continues at coordinate 9 of NZ_JAVJZI010000014.1, read as the reverse complement.
AGCTAAAGG